>JBFGZM010000012.1:0-20777 GCA_041586815.1 Marinobacterium sp.
GGCGTGAACCGCGAGCGCATTGAGGCCCTGCGCAGCACCTTTGCCACAGAATGAGCCCAGCATCCGGGCTCACCACATCAGGTTCGGCAACCAGAGTGCAATCTGCGGCAATGCCATCAGCAGCAGCGTGAACAGCAGCATGATGCCGGCGTAGGGCATTGCGCCCCACATCACCTCCCGAATGGGACCGTTATCCTTGCGTACACTCTGCACCACGAACAGGTTCATGCCCACCGGCGGCGTAATCATACCCAGCTCGCACATCAGCACCACAAAGATCCCGAACCAGATTGGATCGATGCCCAGCGCCACCACGATCGGGTAGATCACCGGAATGGTCACCACCTGCATTGAAAGCACATCCATGAACATGCCCAGCAGCACATAAAACAGCATCAGGATCAGCAACAGGCCGGTGGGCGTCAGCCCGAAGCCAGTGACCCAGAGCGTCAGCGCATCAATCACGCCGGTAATGCTGACCGTGAGATTCAGCAGAAATGCCGCCGTGATAATCAGCATGATCATGCCGGTAATGCGTGCCGTCTGCAGGAAGCTCGCCTCCAGAAAGGCACCATCAAGGCGTCCGGCTTTCCAGGTCAGCAACAGGGCCACCACTACCCCGAGGGCCGCGGATTCCGTGGCCGTCGCAATACCGAAATAGATACTGCCCATGACAATGCCAAAAATAATCAGCGGCGGACCCAGATGTACCGATGCTGCCAGTTTTTGCGCCAGCGGCAGGGGTGCTTCGCGCAGGCTGTCGGCGCCACGGTTGCTCCAGTAGATATACGCCATGAACGACAAGCTCAGCAGCAGACCCGGCAACAGCCCTGCCATAAACAGCTTGCCGATAGAATTGCTGGTCATGGAGCCGTATACCAGCAGGTTTACACTTGGCGGAATCAGGATACCCAGGGTACCGCCCGCCGCCAGGCTGCCCAGTGCCTGGGGCATGGGATAACCCCGGGCCTGAAGCGGTGGCAGCGCCACGGTGCCGATGGTGGCGGCGGTGGCCACCGAGGAGCCCGAGGTGGCGGAAAACAAGGCACAGCAGCCAATATTGGTATGCAGCAAGCCGCCCGGCAGGCGCCCGAACCAGACCGACAGTGCCTGATACATGCGATCGGCAATGCCACTGCGCAGCATCAGTTCACCCAGCAGGATGAACAGCGGAATTGCGGTGAGAATATTCTCGTTCTGCACGCTCCAGACCACCGCCCCGGTGGACTGCAGAAACGGCCAGCCAAATACCAGCGCGCCGGACAGCCCGCCCACGGCCACCATGCTGACCGCGATCGGCATGCCCAGCAGGATCATCCCCAGCATCAAGCCAAAGGCCAGAAACACCAGCATGATGGTCATGATGTCACCTGCCGGGTCTTGGGCGCGGCAGAGGCCGCATCTGCCAGCGCAGCGCGCCTGGCGATATCGTCCATTTCCTGGCGCAGCTCCTCATCCAGCCCCCGGGGGCCAAAACGCTGATTGAACTCGACCACCCGGGCACGCAACAACAGCCGCACCCCGATCACTGCCCGCCCTGCCGCATAGAGAGCAAAGAGCAAAAGCCCGCAAAACCAGGCTGACTGAGGGTAAATCAAAGGTGTCGCCCAGGGCGTCGGGGCGGTACTGCCGTAATCCAGGGTCTCACTGATCTGGATCCAGGCCATCCAGCAAAGCAACCCGGCCAGCAGCGCCATCAGCAGTGTCGCGATCAGGTTCAGTGCCGTTTTCCAGCATGCACCCAGACGGGCATGTATCAGATCGATACGGATATGGTTACGATCCAGCAGCGCCAGGGTAAAGGCTATGGTCGAGCCGACAGCCAGCGCATAGCCTCCCAGTTCATCGACCCCCTGCAGTGACATGCCGAACAGCTTTCGCAGCAGGGTTTCCAGCGTCACCATCAGCGACAGCAGCACAAAGATCGTGCCGAACACCAGCGCGGCGATACGCTCTGTCATTTTCATCTATCAGTCTCCATCCACGGCAACAGGGCCCCGCTGCCAGCGGCACCGGGGCAATCTCCTGGCTAGCGGTTTAGTTCAAACCGATCTTGGCACCCAGGGCCGCGCGCCAGTCGGCGGAGCACTCGGCGTTGGTCTTGTCGCAGATTTCAGCCCAGGTCGGGTAGGAAATGGCCTTTACTGCCCCCTTCACCAGAGCAATATCCTCGGCGGTGACGGGCACTTCCACCAGGTCAAACTTGTTGTTGTACTGGCAGGGCTCCTGACCTACGTTGCAACGTTTGGCGTCCTCGAACAGTTCCTCGGAGTACTGCCAGATATCATCCGTCAGCGTGCCAAAGGCCTGCTCCAGCGTGACCTGCTGCTCGGGATTCAGCTTGTTCCAGCTATCAAGGTTGATGCCGTAGCCATTGATGGCCATCTGGAAGCCCAGTGGCAGGACATGGGTAGTTACTTCCGGCCAGCCGGCGGTATTGGCCGAGCTTGGACCGGTAATGGCGCAATCCACCACACCCAGCGCCAGGCTCTGGTGCACCTCGCCAAAGCTCAGTGGTACCGGAATGCCACCCACCGAGTCGACTACCGCCGCCAGGTTCTGGTCATAGACCCTGACCTTGAGTCCCTTGATATCGCCCAGCTTGGTAATAGGTGCATTACAGAACAGCACCTGGGGACCGAACGGCCAGATACCCAGCAACTTGGTGTTGAAACGTTCCTGCAGACGCTTGTCCACCACCGGGCCAAATGCCTGGATGGTCGCCAGCCCCTCTTCATAGGTCGGGTTCAGGCCCACCAGGTCGAGCCCGAGAATCGTGGGCTCATCCCGTGAAACCTGGGAGAAGCGCAGGGAGACAATATCGAAAAGCCCGGACTTGAGGGTGCGCAGTTCTTCCACATCCTTGATGCCGGTGGAATCCAGTGGCTTGAAGTTGACCTCAAGCGGCAAGCCGGTGCTTTCAGCCAGGTTATCGAAGAACGGCTTCTCCTTTTCCTGCTGGATCAACCCGGTTGCAGCCGGCTGTCCCAGCACCTTGAGTTCGATCGACTCCGCCGCCCAAACAGGCGCGTTGACCAGACTCGCTGCCAGCATGGCGCTCATTGCTGTTTTTTTCATTTGGATATCCCCTTCGATTGCCTGTGTTTTTTCTGGCTTTGAATCCGGCACGAGAGCCGGTCAAGCCCGGGCTCTGGTGCCTAAATTCAGTCACAGGGGAATAAAGCAAAGCCCATACCAATAATGAATAATGAATTATATTTATTACTAATATTATGATTTCATTGATTTTTTAAAGTGCAACAACAATTATATCGAGCAGAAATCGTGTACAGACACCGCCTGCAGGCACCATCAGGGTGCATTTGCAGAATACAAAGGTGCAGGTGTAGCATGCAGGCCGGTCAAAAACCCAACTCTCAATACGTACGGTCATCGCCACACAGGGAGGCAAAGCGTTGAAAACCTCCATACAGGGCAAATCAAACCAGCCGGCAAGGCGGGCACCGGTGCGCAGGCCTGCATCGATGCATCTGGAAGTGGCCGACAGCCTGCGCGAGCTGATCCAGCAAGGCGATCTCGCGCCCGGCAGCAAAATACCGGAAGCCGAACTTTGCCAGCAGCTGCAGGTATCCCGCACCCCCATGCGAGAAGCCATCAAGCTGCTGGCCGCCGAAGGCTGGGTCGACCTTCTGCTCAATCGGGGCGCCCGGGTATCCCAGGTCAACGCCAGCGACACCCGGGACCTGTTCGAGGTACTGGCCTATCTGGAACGACAGCTGGGGGAAACCCTGGCAACGCGGCTGACAGCCCAGGACCTTAAACGCCTGGAACAGACACATCGCACGCTGCAACGCCTGCACCAGAAACGTCGACGCCGGGAATACACCCTGCTCAATCAGCAGTTTCACCACAGCCTGGCGCAGCTTTCCGGCAACCGAATCCTGGCAAGCACCTATCAGGACCTGATGCGACGCGCCAGCCGCGCACGCTACCTGGCCAATCTGTCCAACGGCCGCTGGGACGAGTCCATGGATGAGCACGAAGCCATCATGCAGGCGCTGCGTAACCAGGATGCCAAAGCCCTGAGCCGCTGTCTGAGTGATCATCTAATGCGCACTGGCGCCGTGGTCGTCGCGGCACTGGAACAGCTAAACGCTGCCGAATAACAACTCCACCAACGTACCTGCAGAAAGGGATGGTTCGCTATGCACTGGTTCTATCTGATCGTCGCCATCGTGGCCGAGGTTATCGGTACCTCAGCGCTCAAGGCCGCCGATGGCTTTACCCGCCCGGGCCCGTCGATACTGGTGATTATCGCCTATGGCGTGTCTTTTCTGTGCCTGTCACTGACGCTTCGCACCCTGCCCGTCGGCATCGCCTATGCAGTCTGGTCCGGCGTGGGAGTTGTGCTGGTGACCATCGTCGCCTGGTTCCTGTATCAGCAGCGCCTCGACTGGCCCGCCGTGCTCGGCATCGGCCTGATCCTGGCCGGCGTACTGGTGCTGAACCTGTTTTCCAGCATGACAGCACACTAATTCCGTAGCTGCCAAATGATAAGTGGCTGAATATTCTGGTAATGTTTATCCACTCAGCATCAGACAGGGTTGCCCCATCCATGCCCCAGACATCCAGACGACTCGCAATCTGCAGCCTGATCGGGGCACTGTTTCTGACTGGCTGCAGCAGCGCGCCGCCCCGCAAACCCGACAATCTGTGTGCCATTTTCGAGGAAAAAAGTGACTGGTACGCCGCCGCGCTGGACATGAACAAACGCTGGGGCACACCGGTACATGTACCCATGGCCATCATGTATCAGGAATCCGGCTTTCGTCACGATGCCCGCCCGCCGATGCGCTGGTTCCTTGGCCTGATTCCCTACGGCCGCGCCAGCTCGGCCTATGGCTACAGTCAGGCCAAGACCACCACCTGGAGCGACTATGAACGGGAAACCGGCAACAACTGGTCGTCGCGGGATGACTTTTCCGATGCCATGGACTTTGTTGGCTGGTACACCCACAAGACCCAGTCACTGAATGGTGTTTCCAAGTGGGATGCCCGAAACCAGTACCTGGCCTATCACGAAGGCTGGGGTGGATACCGCAACCAGAGCTACAACGCCAAGGGCTGGCTGCTGGGTGTGGCGAACAAGGTTGACCGGCGCTCACAGCGCTATGCCAGCCAGTACAGCCAGTGCAAGGATGATCTCAGCACCGGCGGCTGGTTCTGGTAACGCCAGGGGTAATGCAGCTGAAAGTTGAAAGTTGAAAGTTGAAAGTTGAAAGTTGAAAGTTGAAAAGCCTATCCTTCTTGGCGTAATACCCGCCCGTAAGCCCCTGCCTGTAAAAGCCGCCTCGGCGAACGCACTACAAGCGAGCTGAAAGATCCTATCGGGGCCTTCCGGGGGATACCTCCGGGCTCCTACCCTGCCTCCCTGACGCCTGCCCCATCACGCGCGCTTCCCGAAGCGCCCGTTCCAGGCCCTGCCAGGCCGCCGCCTCCCCAATGTTTGTTTACGTTATCACCTGCCATGCAGATTCACCCATGCCTCGGTTGAAACAAACGGTTCGGCTGCAGAGAGGCACGGATGAAACCAGTACTGAAGATCAAAAATCAGTTAACGATTTATCTAATTTATATATTGAACAATCAATATAACTATTAGTTCTATCAAATTTATTATTTTAATTATCAATAATTCCTTAAAAATCAGTTACTTAAAAACATTCCCACAAGTGTCAAAAAGCCCCGCAAAATTAAATTAAATACCCTTTTAAAACAACTAGTTATACGCACAATGGTAGCGCTATATAATTGCGATTAATCAAATCAAAAGATATACTTACCTATATTAAATAATGATTAATCAAACAGGAATTAAGACAATGCAGGAAAGAGAAATTAAGCTTCTTTTCAAGGCCGGCGTATTCGATTCCTGCCAGGCGATCCCGGTCTCGATGGCACGGGGCTGGACACTCAAATTTGTCGCCAAGGACAGCGAAGTGGTGACACTGGATCTGCAGCGCAGCAAGTCCGAGCGTGAATTCAAAAGCCTCGATGGCGCGGCAGCCGTGGCCCGCCGCATCGGGTTTGAATGGCTTAATGTGCAGATAGGGGATCTTAAATGGCGCGAGAAGATGTAATCAGCAGCATTGCACCGCTGAAATCACACAGGCGCCCCAGCCTGGCAGCGCCTGTGATGTTTTTTTACACCAGGCCGACACTAGATGGCGCCAGCATCGCGCAACAGATCCAGCAGCTGGCTGGCAATAAAGGCGTAACCTGACGCATTCGGGTGCGCCTGATCGGACTTGAGCGCGGGATCGGAAAGAGTGTCGGCAACAGCATCGGGCAGATACACCAGCCCGTACTCTTCGGCCAGTTCGGCATAAAACGAGGCCGTGCGCACCAGCAGTGTCGGCTTGGGCACCCCCAACAGCACCACCTGCGCACCCTTTGCCTGCGCCAGCTCGATCATGGCGGCCAGTTCGGCACGAATACGCGCATCCGGCTGGCCCCGCAGCAGATTGTTGCCGCCATGGCACAGCAGCACCAGCGCCACCGGCGTTTCATCCAGCACCTGACGCAAGCGCGCCAACCCGTTCTCAGCCATTTCACCCGGCACGCCGGCATTATGCACCTGCCAGCCCGTTGCCTCGGCTACCCGGGCAGGGTAGCTCTGCGCAGGGCTGGCCCCGGTGCCATAGGTCAGGCTGTCGCCGAAGGCCAGCACCTGGGTTCCCGGCGCAAAGTACGGCAACTCGGCCTCCCGACCGCAGCCGGTGAGCAGCAGAACGGTACACAGCAGCCAGAAAACGCCCCGGCCACGGATAGTCCGGCCTCGCCAGGAGAATGGCCTCATGCGCCTGGCAGCTCCACCCGACCTGCGGCGAGCTCTGCCTCGGTGGCAGCGCGCACGGCGATGATTTCGATTTCAAAATCCAGCGTGCGGCCGGCATAGGGGTGGTTGCTGTCCACCGTGACGGCCTCGTCATCGATATCCACCACCGTGGCCAGTTCCAGCGTGCCTTCGTCATCTTCCAGCTGACAGCTGAAACCGATGCCAAAGCCCTCCAGCCCTTCAAAAAACGATGCTTCCAGCGTGCGAACCTTGTCATCATCATAGAGACCGTAGCCCAGCTGTGGCGCGACTTTCACCCGCAGGATTTCGCCGGCTTCGTGTCCGGCCATAGCCTGTTCCAGCCCGGCAATGATGTTCGCACGCCCGTGCAGGTAAGGCAGTGCATCTCCATCACGGGTATCCACTTCAAGTGCACCCTCATCATCGAACAGGCGGTAATGGAAACTGACAACGGTATTTTCAGCCACTCTCATAAGGTTATTCCTTTTCAGACAGATGCATATTCAACCAGGTGCCCAGCTGCTGCAGTTCGGGCAGGCAGACTTCGTGACCCATGGGATAGTCGACCCAGCCAGGTGCAAGACCAAGGGTTTGCAGTGCCTCGCGGGCACGCTGCCCCAGCTGCAATGGCACCACATCATCCTGGCTGCCATGACAGATCAGCACCGGCAGGTCAGCGTTGGCGGCACTCATTTCGCTGGCCATGCGGTCAGCGGTTGCCAGATAGGTGGATAGTGCCGCCACGCCACCGAGTTTTTTCGGATAGCGCAGCGCCGTATGGTAGGCCACGGCACCGCCCTGGGAAAAACCGAACAGGAAGATGCGTTCGCTGGGAATACCGGCGGCAATTTCCCGTTCGATAAGGTCTCCTATTTGCTGCGCCGAAACATCCAGCGACGCCTGGTCGATCTTGCGATCGATATTCATTTCGAGAATATCGTACCAGGCTGGCATGCGCATGCCGCCGTTCACCGTCACCGGCCGAACCGGTGCATTGGGAAATACAAAGCGTACGCCGGCATCGGCCGGCAGCTCCAGGTAAGGCACGACGGGGACAAAGTCACCGCCATCAGCACCCAGACCATGCAGCCAGATCACACTGGCGCGCACAGCCCCCCGAGGCTCAATGGTTTGGCAAGGCAGATAGGTTGTCATGTTCAATCCTCAAGCAGGGTGTTGAAAAGCGTCAGCAAAGCAGCCAAGAAAAGGCAAAAATCTTCGAAAAACCGCAGTTTACATGGTGTAAATGAGGATTTTGAGGTGATTTTTAACGCCGTATTGGCCATGTAGGTAGATTTTCAACAGCCTGCTAAGGCTGAAGTCGTTCAATGATCCAGCCGCCATCCTGCAGACGGTAATGCAGGCGATCATGCAGGCGGCTTTCACGCCCCTGCCAGAATTCAAAAGCCGCCGGCACCAGCCGGTAGCCACCCCACTGTTCGGGCTTGGGCACTTTGCCATCGGCATGCTGGCGGCGCAGTTCCTCGACGCGCTGCTCCAGTGTCGCCCGGCTGTCCACCACCGCGCTCTGGTGCGAGGCAGCGGCACTCAGCCGGCTCCCCAGCGGGCGTTCGGCAAAGTAGCTCCGGGCATCGGCCTGAGACAGACGCTGCACCGAGCCACAGATACGCACCTGGCGCTCCAGCAGCGGCCAGTAAAACATCAGCTCGGCCTGGGGGTTTTCGGCCAGGTCCTTGCCCTTGTGGCTGCGATAGTCGCTGTACCAGCAAAAACCCGCGGCATCAAAATGCTTTAGCAGCACAATGCGCGCCGACGGCATGCCGCTGGCCGCCGCCGTTGCCAGGGTCATGGAGGTGGCGTCCTGGGGCATCAGCACCCTTATTTCATTCAGCCAGCGATCGAACTGCTCCAGCGGATCCCCTGCACAATCTGCAACATCCAGCGCCTTGGCCTGATACTCCCGCCGCAGCGTCTTGTAGTCACCCCGGTTGTCACTCATGTAAAAACCCTCTGTTACCCCGGCGCAGGCAGGATTCTGGACCGTGCTGCGCTCTGTTTATCGACAGGCACGGCACTGGTACTCACAGGCGCCGGTGCCTTGACCTGTAAGCGCTGCACTATAACGGATCAGGCTGGGGGCACAAGTGGCCCACGCGCAGGCAAGCAACAGGCTTGCGCTGACGCAATAAGTCGCCGAGGCCGGATTGGCAGCCGGTGTCTCGAACCAGCACTGGGCAGCAGGACGGAATCTGGCATACTGGAACCTTTGCCGACACCGCGCCTCTGATGCACTGCAGCGTACGTCGGCCTGTCGCGGAGTAAAGCGTCACACCATGGAAAACATGATCGCCTGCCATGACTGCGACCTGCTGCTCGAACGGCCCGACGTGCCGCCGGGGAGTGTGGCGCAGTGCCCACGCTGCGGCTCCACCCTGATCACCCGCAGCATCAACAGCATCGAACGCAGCCTGGCGCTTGCCATCGCCGGACTGATTCTGTTCGTGCCGGCCAATCTGTATCCGCTACTGACACTCGAAGCCGTTGGCATTCGTCAAAGCCAGACAGTATTTTCCAGCGCCATGTCGCTGTACAACGATGGCCTCTGGCTGGTCGCCCTGCTGATTCTGCTGTTCGTCATCCTGGTACCGCTGGTGAAGCTGCTGTTGCTGCTCTATGTCAGCGCATCCTTGCACGGTACCGGCCTCTGGCGCGGCACTGTGCTGGCGCTGCGCAGCTATCAGCACCTGGACGAATGGGGCATGCTGGAGGTCTATCTGCTGGGCGTCGCGGTCTCGGTGGTGAAACTGATCGACGTCGCCGCCATTGAGCCAGGGCTCGGTATCTACAGCCTGGTGGCGCTGATCCTGGTGACCCTGCTCAGCTCCACCATGCTCAACCGCGACCTGTTCTGGCACCTGATTGGCGAGCGGCGATCCCACCCCAAACCCGACTTTGGCTCCGCAGCCTCGGCTGACGCCGCCCCCATTTGCTGCCACGACTGCCGCCTGCTGTGTCCGCAGGCCATGGAGGGGGATCATTGTCCGCGCTGTCACGCCAGACTGCATGCCCGCACGCCCAATTCCCTGAGCTGGACCTGGGCCCTGCTGTGCTCGGCCCTGTTTCTGCTGCTGCCAGCCAATCTGCTGCCGATCATGACCATTCGGACCCTGGGCCGGGGCGACCCGAGCACCATTCTCGAAGGCGTTATCGAACTGACCCAGCACGGCCTGTTCTGGATCGCCCTCGTCGTGCTGATCGCCAGCATCATCATTCCGGTGGGCAAGCTGATCGGGATGCTGATTCTGCTGCTCAGCGTGCAACTGGGCTGGACCACCAACCTGCGCCAGAAGATGTTCATGTACCGTTTTGTAGAATGGGTGGGACGCTGGTCCATGCTGGACATCTTCGTCGTCGGTATCCTGGTGGCCCTGGTGCAACTGGGCAACCTGACGCATATTATCGGCAATCACGGTGCCACCGCCTTTGCAGCGGTAGTGATCTGCACCATGCTGGCGGCACAGAAGTTTGATACCAGGCTGATCTGGGATCGGCACCATGCCGCCTCTGAAAACGACCTGTGCGAGCCGCCCCGATCATGAGACAAGACAGACGCCATGCCGAGTTCGACACCCCAACAGAGGCTGTACAATGACTGACGCTACACCCGCCACACCGGCCGTTGTCCGCCGCCATCGAGGACCGTCCGCCGTGTGGATACTGCCATTGCTGGCGGCCCTGATTGCCGGCTGGCTGGTGTACAAAAGCTACCGCGAGGCCGGCATTCAGATTGAGGTGGTTTTCGATTCTGCCGAAGGGCTGGAAATCAACAAGACCAAACTGCTGTACAAGGGCCTGCCCGGCGGCACCCTGAAATCTCTGCGCCTGAACGAAGACCTCAAGACCGTCACCGCGGTGATCGAGGTAGCCCCGGAGGCAGAGCAGCTGCTGCGCGAGGGCACCGAATTCTGGCTGGTCAAACCCCAGGTGTCGCTGTCCGGCGTGCGCGGACTCGAAACCCTGCTGTCGGGCTACTACATCGGCATCAACCCCGGCGACGGCATACCCGCGCGCTATTTCCGCGCCCGCAATGATCTGCCACCGCCGGACAAGAACGATGAAGGCCTCTACATCACCCTGTTCGCCGACAGTGCCGAATCCATCAACCGGGGCTCGCGCGTCTACTACCGCCATATCGATGTTGGCGAGGTGGTGGATTACCGCCTCTCCGGTGAAAGTGACGATATCCAGCTCGATGTCTATATCGAACCGCGCTACACCTACCTGGTAAAGAAAAACTCCCGTTTCTGGAACGCCAGCGGCATCCAGGTGAAAGCGGATTTGCCCAAAGTGGACATCCGCATCGGCTCCCTCGCCGCCATCATTGCCGGCGGCATTCACTTTATCAACGAAGACCATGAATCGCCCCCTGCCAGCAGCGGTGACCAGTTCAAGCTCTATGCCGACTTTGAAGCGGCGGAGAATGGCATTGAGGTCGAGTTGCTGTTCCCAGGCACCACCGCCATCAGCGAAAACACCGATGTGATCAGCCAGGGCATCCGCATCGGCCGCATACGCAGCCTGCAATTAAGCGACGATTTCAGCCAGCTGCGTGCCCAGTTGCTGATCGACCCGCGCGCGCGCAACCTGCTGCGCACCGGCAGCCGTTTCTGGCTGGAACGCCCCGAACTGACCCTGGATAGCCTGGGGGACTGGCGCAAGCTGGTGAAAGGCAATTTTATCAACCTGGAACCCGGCACCGGGCATGAGCAGTTCAGTTTCACCGCACTGGACACGGCCCCCGTCAAGGCCGCCGTACACAGCGGACTGGCACTGGAACTGGTCACCGATCAGCTGGGCTCCATTTCCCGCGGCTCACCCATCCTCTTCCGCCAGCTGCCGGTAGGTGAAGTGGTGGGCTATGAGCTGATCGACAAGGGCCGCAAGGTACTGGTCCATGCCGTCGTCCGCGAGCAGTACCGCGACCTGGTCGCCAGCCACAGCCGTTTCTGGAACAGTAGCGGCATTCGTTTTGCCGCAGGCCTTGAGGGCGTCAAACTGCGTACAGAGTCGCTGCACACCCTGGTCAATGGAGGCATCAGTTTCTTTACGCCGGATGTCCGCGACGCCACCGCTGCCCGTGATGGCCAGCGTTTCAGCCTCCATGACGACTTCGATGCCGCCTCCAACCAGGGCAAGCTGCTCTATGCCGAGCGCGCCGACAAGCTGAGCATCAGGTTGCAGGCCCAGAGCCTGGGTTCCATCGCCGTGGGTTCGCCGCTGCTCTACAAGCAAATCAGGGTTGGGCGCGTCAACCATTACCGCCTGCTGCCCACCGCAGACAGTGTCGAGATCGAGCTGCTTGTCGACAAACCCTACCGGCACCTGATCAGCACGGCCTCGCGTTTCTGGAACGCCAGCGGCGTCTCGGCGGATTTCGACCTGCAGCAGGGGCTTCGGCTGCAAACAGAGTCCCTTGCCAGCCTGGTCTCCGGCGGCATTGCCTTTGACACGCCCGCAGGCGGAGCGGCCATCGCCGCCGGACATGCATTCCCGCTTTATGCCAGCCAGACCAGCAGTATCGAACAGGGGCTCGAAATACGTATCCTGTTCCCCCCCGACCGCGAGTTGCAGGCCGGCGCCCCCATACGCTATCGCGGCCTCAGGGTCGGGCGCATCGAGCAGGTACGGCTGTATGATGCCCAAGGCACAATCGATGCCACCGCCGTGCTGTTCAGCGAAGGGCACTTTCTGGCCCGCAAGGGCAGCCGCTTCTGGATAGAACAGCCCGAAGTGCGGCTTTCTGCCATCAGCAACCCGGCGGATATCCTGTTCGGCAACCATGTCGAAGTCAGCGCAGGCCAGGCCGATGCGGACCCGAGTACCTACTTCATTGCCGCCGCCAGCGCGCCTGAAGGCGCCCGGGGCTACGGCCTTAACCTGGTACTGAATGCCGAACAGCTCGGCGCCCTGGAAAAAGGCAGCCGGGTATTCTATCGCCAGGTGCCGGTAGGGGAAGTGACCGGATTCAGCCTCACCGCAGATGGCCAGGCGGTGGACATCTTCGCCCATATTAAGGCCGAACACGCCCACCTGGTACGCCAGGGCAGCCAGTTCTGGAATATCAGCGGTTTCAGCGCGGAGTTCAGCTTAACCAAGGGGCTGAAGGTTGATGGCGACTCCCTGGAAACCTTTGTGGGCGGCGGCATTGCCTTCCAGTCCCCACCGGAAGGCGAGCGCGCCAGCAACGGCAGCCGCTACCCCCTGCTGGAGAAAAAACCCGCTTCATCCAGAAAAAACGAAGCCCCTGCACCGCAGCCCCCCGCAACCGCGCCCGAGAATTTGCCGGCCGCGGGGGACCTGTCTAAACTCGAGCTGGAAAACGGATAATGCCACCATGACGCGACCATCACTCATGCTGTTGACGCTGCTGTTGTCAGTGGGGCTCAGTGCCTGCGCCCCGCAGCAGCAGGAACGCCCGTTCCAGATGCGCAATCTGGCCAAGTCGGATATCGACATGGTGACCGACGCCCATATTGCCGAGGTTAACCGCCTGAGCCGCGAGCTGATGCTCAAGCTCTACAAGCGCAATCCGCGCGAGCTCGCCAAGGCGCCACCCGGCACCACAGTGGCGCAGCGCATGTACCAGCTGTTCGAATTCCCCCGCAAGACCCGCTTTCGTGAACTCGACAACCACTATGGCATCGACGCCATACCGCTGGCCTTCGACCCCGCATTCGAGGGCGATCGCGTTCTGGCGCTGATGGTGGGCATCAGCGGCATGATCCACAGCGCCTATAACGGCCAGGACGAGTTCTTTATGCTCGACGAGATTGACCAGCAAAAACTGTACAACAGTGCCCGCAACCTCGAAAAAATCGCCTGGCAGCTGAATAACGCCCGCCAGGAAAATGGCGAGCTGTTTCTGTACAGCAACGGGTTAAGCGAGGTCGGCGTCGGAAACCTGAGCTTTGCCCGCACCTTTGGCAAGCTGATAGCCCTGCAGGACATGATGGCCCGCATAGTCGCCGATACCCAGAATCGCACCATCAACAAGGTGCTACACGGTGCCGCATCAACGGTGCTGTTGCCTATCTGACCCCCTGAACATCAGCCTTCGCAGCTGCAGTCATCCAGCGGGCGGTTGATGCGGATATCGCAGATCTTGTGGTTATCGTTCAGCTGCAGTACCACGTCGGCGCGCGCCGGCATGGCTTCCAGCATCGCCCGGGTCAGTCGCTCGTAGTGCTGGATAAAGCGCTGAATTTCCGCCTCACCCATGATCCGCAGCGGTTCCTGGGACGCCCTGGTATCCAGCAGATATTGCATGCGCTGGGCCAGTTTTTTCTCCTGCAGCGAACGCCACTCGTACACCGCCTCCATGCTCGGCACCCTGAGCATCAGCATGACATCCACCAGCGAGAACAGCTCGGCGTAAGGACCCTCAAGCTGTGCATTGACATACCGGCGCCAGACGCCATCCGGGTCTTCAACCTCCTCCAGCGCATTGATCGGCGCCAGCAGCCGGGCATCGCTCTGGGCGCAGGCTCCAACGCACCAGCCTTCAAGCACCACCACATCGGCACCACCGGACCACTCGCGCCACACGGACGCCGGGCAGCGATCATCAATCGACTTGTCGAACACCGGTATGCGGGTCGCGGTATCATGCTCGCCGCGTTTCAAGGCGTGCAGCAGATCAATACCAAGCTCCACATCGTGGCTGCCAGGCACCCCTCTTGTCTGCAACAGCGGATGCACTTCAGCCGCCAGACGCTCACGCTCGGCCCGGGTCTTGTAGAGGTCATCGATGGACAGTCCCACCACCCGCAGGCCAAAACCTTCGCTCAGGGCAATCTCGAGCAAGGTAAACAGCGTTGATTTGCCAGCCCCCTGGGCACCGTTCAAACCCACCACCAGCGGCCCACCCTGGCGGCGCTGACGACAGACGATCCAGGCGGCAAGGGGCACATAGATGGCTTCGAACATCTCAACCAGACCGATATCCACCTTGAGGGATTCCAGCGTGGATGCGAAAGCGTGCTGCAGTGCCTGCACCGCATGGCGGCGTTGCGCCGCACTCAGGCACAGCTGATCCTCGGGCCAGCGGGTTAAGACACTCATTCAGACTCCGGTATCAGCAGGATTGCGGGGTTCGGACGAAGCGGCCACCTGAATTGCCGCCGGCCCTGTTCAACGATGCTGGTGACTGCGCAGCCAGGCAACCACGGCCTCGATCTGCGGGACGTCCATCAGCGATGGCGCGTGACCGATGCCCGGCAGGCTGAGCAGCTGCAAGGCCGGATTGGCCTCCCCCATGCGGGTCACGGTATCCGCCAGCAACACATCCGATGCTTCTCCCCAGATCAGCATCTGCGGGCAGCGAATCTGTTGCCACGACGCCCACAGGTCCACATCCTCGCCACTGTTCAGGCGCAGATTCTCGGCGATCGCCGGATCATAGTGCAACGCCAGGGAACCGTCTTCCAGCACCCGGGTGCCGGTCTGCGCCAGGCGGTGCCACTGGCTGGCGGTCAAATGTCCCAGCGCCGGATAGGTCTGACGCAGCCAGGCCTCGCAGGCTTCAATGCTGTCAAAACGACGATCTTCGAGGTAGCTGGCAATGCGCTGCAGCGCGGCACTGGGTACAAAGGGACCGATATCATTCAGCAACAGGGAGCGAATGGGGCTGTTGGGCAAGGCCGCCAGGCAAATACCGATCAGGCCACCCATGGAAGTGCCGACCCAGTCGACTTTATCCACATTCAGCCGGGCCAGGAGCGCCACCATGTCGTTCATGTACTGCGGAATCTGATAGGCGGTGGCCGGGCTCAGCCAGTCACTGTGGCCTCGCCCGGCGATATCGGGGCACACCACGCGGTAATCCCGCGCCAGCGCCTGGGCCAGGTCGTCAAAGTCACGACTGTTGCGCGCCAGGCCGTGCACGCAGACAACCACCCTATCGTTCTCGACGCTGCCCCACTCGTGATACACCAGCCGGTGAAAGCCACTGTTGCTCAGTGCACTGATTGAACCTGTCCGCATTGCCTGACTCTCCCCGGGATGTGCAGTATCCTTGGCCGTTTTCTTTCCTGCGTCGGAAAACGCCGCCCGCAAGCTACGTTAGCATGATCACAATGACAGCAACATCTCAGCTCAGGCGTGCCTCGATATAGCGGTTCAGCGCCTCCTGACTGGCCGCGGGAATACTGAGAATTTTCATGCCAACCTGAAATCGGTCGCTTGCCAGCCGCTGGCTGCGAACCACCCGGCAATGGCAGTGCACCGACTCGGTTTCCAGACCAAAATGCAGATTCAGTTCCAGCGGCGTACCCGCCTCCAGTCCCCGATGTGCACCGAGCAACGCCTCCAGTTCGGCATGACCTTCAACCAGCACACCACTGAGGCTAAGGTGAATCAGGCTAGCATCCAGGCAGTCACCGCGAAACGGCTCCAGCTCAGCCGGCAACTCCACGCTCACCCGCGGGTGCAGCCTCATTTCGGTTTTCATGTCGCAGTCCTCTGTGGTCTCGCCCATTTGGAGTCCGGGCAGCGCCCAGTCGCAGTACCTCCGGCTTTCACTAAGGCCAAGGGTCCTGAACCTACCGCCCGCGGACTATAGTTAGGTATAGCAGCAGTCCTGCCCCGGGGGAACCTGCCCAGCCAGCCCCCTAACCGCGCCACCGCACGCTACAGCTAAGGAGCCCCCCATGAGCCAGTATCGACGCGAACAAGACAGCATGGGCGCCCTGCAGGTGCCGGCCAATGCCCTCTACGGCGCCCAGACTCAGCGCGCTGTGGATAACTTTCCCATCAGCGGCCTGACCCTGCCCGGGCCCTTCATTCGTGCCCTGGGGCTGATCAAGGCCGCCGCGGCGCAGTGCAATATCGAGCTGGGGCTGCTGAACGCCGAAATCGGCTCCGCCATTCGCCAGGCCGCGCTGGAAATAGCCGCCGGCAAGCACCACAACCAGTTCCCGGTGGACGTCTTTCAGACCGGCTCCGGCACCAGCTCCAACATGAACGCCAACGAAGTCATCGCCCACCTGGCCTCTGACTATTGTGGCCAGCCCGTTAACCCCAATGACCAGGTCAACATGGGGCAAAGCTCCAATGATGTGATCCCCACCGCCATTCACCTCAGTGCGGCGCTGGTGCTGGATGAATCCCTGCTGCCGGCGCTGCACCATCTGCAGGTCAGCATCGACAGCAAGGCACACAGCCTGGAAGGCCTGATCAAGACTGGCCGCACTCATCTGATGGATGCCATGCCGGTACAACTGTCGCAGTCGATGTCCGGCTGGTCCGGGCAGGTTCAGCTCGCCATCCGGCGGCTGGAAGACAGCCGCACGCGCCTGCACCAGCTCGCCCAGGGCGGCTCGGCGGTGGGCACCGGCATCAACGTACACCCGGATTTTCCCGCCCGCTTCAGCCACAACATCAGCGCTCTGACTGGCCTGACCTTTCAGCCGGCCGACAACCTGTTCTGCGCCCTGGCCTGCCAGGACACGGCGGTGGAGGTCTCCGGTCAGCTCAAGGCGCTGGCCTGTGCCCTGCTGAAGATCGCCAACGACCTGCGCTGGATGAACTCGGGGCCACTGGCAGGCCTGGGTGAAATCGAGCTGCAGGCGCTGCAGCCCGGCTCATCCATCATGCCCGGCAAGGTCAACCCGGTTATTCCGGAGGCGGTGATGATGGTCGCCGCGCAAGTCATCGGCAATGATGCCGCCATCAGCGTGGGCGGGCAGCATGGCAACTTCGAGCTCAATGTCATGCTGCCGCTGATTGCCCACAATCTGCTGCAAAGCGAAATGCTGCTGGCCAATGCGGCCCGCCAGCTGGCCGACAAGGCCATCGCCACCTTCAGCGTCAACGAAAGCAATATCAGCGCCGCCCTGGCACGCAACCCCATTCTGGTAACGGCACTGAATCCCATTATCGGCTACCAGAAGGCCGCCGCCATCGCCAAGCAGGCCTACGCCCAGGGGCGCCCCGTGGTCGATGTGGCGGCGGAGCAGACCGGCATGAGCAAGGTGGAACTCGCCGAACTGCTCGACCCCGCCCGTCTGACCCAGGGTGGCATTCAGGGCTGAATACAGCGGCTTCCTGCACCCAGGCACAAACAAATCGCCCACAAGCGTCACGGGGCTTAATCGCCGGGGCCAGATTCGCTATAATCCCGTACCATTTTTCAAATCCATTGCCCGGCCCACTCCAAGCCGTCACAGCAGCAGGGACATTATTTGCCATGAATCGGGACCTCGACAAGCTTCAGCCCTACCCGTTTGCAAAGCTGGCCGACCTCAAGGCCCAGGTTACGCCGCCCGCCGACAAGGCCCATATAGCCCTGTCCATCGGTGAACCCAAGCATCCGTCACCGGCTTTCGTGGCCAAGGCCCTGACCGACAACATCGGCTACCTGGCGAACTACCCCACCACCGCGGGTCTGGCGGAACTTCGCCAAACCATCGGCGACTGGTGCACGCGCCGCTTCGGGCTTGCCGCTAACAGCCTGAGTGCAGAGCGTCACATCCTGCCGGTGAACGGTACCCGTGAGGCCATCTTCGCCTTCGCCCAGGCCGCCGTTGACCGCAAACCCGATGCGCTGGTGCTGTCGCCCAACCCCTTCTACCAGATCTACGAAGGAGCGGCCTACCTGGCCGGCGCCGAGCCGCTGTTTCTGAACTGCGATGCCGAGCGCAACTTCATCCCCGATTTCGATGCCGTGCCGGCGGATGTCTGGAAGCGTTGCCAGTTGCTGTTCCTGTGCTCGCCGGGCAACCCCACCGGTACCGTGATCGGACGCGATGTGCTGACAAAGTTGATCGCCCTGTCGGACGAGCACGACTTCATCATCGCCTCGGACGAGTGCTACTCCGAGATCTACTTCGACGAAGCCGAGCCACCGGTAGGCCTGCTGCAGGTGTGCGCAGAGCTCGGCCGTGACGACTACCGCAACTGCATCGTGTTCCACAGCCTGTCCAAACGTTCCAACCTGCCGGGCCTGCGTTCTGGCTTTATCGCCGGCGATGCCGACCTGATCGTGCCGTTTCTCAGCTACCGCACCTACCACGGCAGCTCCATGCCGGTGCAGCACCAGCTGGCCTCCATTGCCGCCTGGAACGACGAAGCCCATGTGCTGGAAAACCGCGACAAGTACCGCGAAAAATTCAGCAAGGTCATCGAGATTCTCGCCCCGGTGATGGATGTGCGCATGCCGGATGCCGGCTTCTACCTCTGGGCCCCCACGCCCATTGATGACGACCGCTTCGCCCAGGGACTGTTCGAACAGCAGAACGTGACCGTGCTGCCGGGGCGTTACCTGTCCCGTGAAGCCGAGGGTCGCCTGCCGGGCGCCGGTTTCGTACGCATGGCGCTGGTCGCCACCGTCGAAGAGTGCGTTGAAGCGGCACAGCGCATCCGCGCCTACGTCGAAAGCCTGAACGCCTGAAGCACCGGAGCCCGCATGATCTGCCTGTACGGAATCAAGAACTGCGACACCATCAAGAAAGCCCGCAACTGGCTGGAAAGCAATGGTATCGACTACCGTTTCCACGACTACCGGGTTGATGGCCTGGAACGCGCCCAGCTCGAAAGCTGGGCGCAGGAGCTGGGCTGGGAAGCGCTGCTGAACAAGCGAGGCACCACCTGGCGCACCCAGCCGGACAGCGTCAAGGACAGTATCGATGCTGCCAGCGCCATCAGCCTGATGCTGGAGCACCCGGCCATGATCAAGCGGCCCCTGCTGGATACCGGCACGGCGCGGCACCTGGGCTTCAAGGCCGCCGATTACGCGGCCTGGCTAGAAAGCTGAGCCACCCTCGATTTTTCAAACGATTTACGGAGCAACCACATGACAAATTTTGCATTCGGCCTGGGCATCGGCACCAAATCCGCCAGCGGTGAGTGGCTGGAGGTGTACTACAACGCCCCGCTGCTTAATGCATCGGCCGAGCTGATCAGCGCCGTTGCCACCACAGCCGGCTACACTGGCGGCAACCAGACCCTGGAAGTCGAGCAGTCCCAGCTCAAGGCCCTGGAAGCGGCCTTCCTTTCGGTGGATGCCGAAGATCAGGCAGAGATCGTTGAAGTTCTCGAAGGCACCCGCCAGCCGCTGGTACTGTGCATTCTGGAAACGGATGCAGAGCCCGCCACCACGGCCGAGGTTTACCTCAAGCTCAGCCTGCTGTCCCACCGTCTGGTCAAGCCCCATGGCCTGAACCTGGCCGGCATGTTCGGCAAACTGCCCAACGTTGCCTGGACCACAGAAGGCGCCATTGCCCTGGATGAACTGCCCAGGCGCCAGCTGGCCGCCCGCGCCCAGGGTCGTGTGCTGGATGTGCACTCGGTCGACAAGTTCCCGAAAATGACCAACTACGTGGTTCCGGCCGGTATCCGTGTGGGCGATGCTGCGCGCATCCGCCTGGGCGCCCACGTGGGCGAAGGCACCACCGTGATGCACGAAGGCTTCATCAACTTCAACGCCGGCACCCTGGGTGTTTCCATGGTTGAAGGCCGCATCTCGGCCGGCGTCGTGGTGGGCAACGGATCAGACTTGGGTGGCGGCTGCTCCACCATGGGTACGCTCTCCGGTGGCAACAACGTGGTGATCTCCGTGGGCGAAAACTGCCTGCTGGGCGCCAATGCCGGTCTCGGCCTGCCGCTGGGCGATCGCTGCACCATCGAAGCGGGCCTGTACCTGACCGGCAGCTCCAAGGTCGCGCTGCTGGATGATCAGAACAACGAAGTTGCCGTGGTGAAGGCATCGGAACTGGCCGGCAAGCCGGACATGCTGTTCCGTCGCAACTCCCTCAGCGGTCGCATCGAAGCCAAGACCAACAAGAGCGCCATCGAGCTGAACGCCGATCTACACAAGCACAACTAGGATCTGGCCTTTGTTCCCTCTCTGGCAGGCGCAGCGCCTGCCAGAGAGGCTTGCGTGTCCTCAGACCCGCCACTTCCCCCCTCTTCGATTCCGGACTCACACTGCCATGACCCA
>JBFGZM010000013.1:0-20539 GCA_041586815.1 Marinobacterium sp.
CACACCTACCAGCATCAGTGGTGCAACTTCACCCGCAGCCCGGGCGATCGCCAGAATCACACCGGTCATGATGGCGGGGCTGGTCATGGGCAGTACGACCTTCCACAGGGTTTCGGCCTTGGTCGCACCCAGAGCCAGGGAACCTTCGCGCACGGCACGGGGAATGCGACTAAGACCTTCCTCTGTCGCCACAATCACCACTGGTACCGTGAGCAATGCCAGGGTCAGGGAGGCCCACATCAGGCCGCCGGTGCCAAAGGTCGGGGAGGGCTTGGCTTCGGGGAAGAACAGGTCATCGATGTTGCCCCCCAAAAAGTAGACGAAAAAGCCCAGCCCGAATACACCGTAAACGATGGAGGGCACGCCGGCGAGGTTATTTACCGCGATGCGCAGTACACGGGTGGTGAAGCCCTGACGCGCATACTCGCGCAGGTACACGGCGGCGATCACGCCAAACGGGGTTACCATCACGGACATCAGCAGCACCATCATGACAGTGCCGTAGATGGCAGGGAAGATGCCGCCTTCGGTGTTGGCTTCCCTGGGATCGTCGGCGACGAACTCCCAGATCTTGACCAGGTAGTGCAGGATCTTGTCGCCCAGATGCATGTTGTTGGGCAGGAAGGCGCGCACCACCTTGGACAGCTGTACCTCTACAGTACGCCCGTCGGCGACCACGGCCACAAAGCTGTCGCGGTTAAGGGCATTGCTCAGTTCCAGCAGTTCGACCTGCAGCTCCTCGTATTCGGCGTTAAGTTCGCTGCGACGGTTTTCGATATCCGCGTAGGCCTGCACGTCGGTGCTGTTTTTCAGTTCCAGCGCGCGCTGTTTCAGACGCAGGCGTTCCAGCTCGTAGTTGATGGAGCCGATAACGCCTTTCTGGATGTCTTCGATCTGGTCGTGCAGTTCCTTGGCGCGAACAATGCGGCGCTGGAAATCCTGCCACAGAGCATCGTACTCGGGACCGGGTGCAACGCCGTCGTGCTGTGCAACGAGTTCGCCATCCTGCTTGATGGCCTGCAGGTAACCGTAGAGGTTGCCCCATTCATGCCGTTCGGCGACAAACATCGTCTGCGGATAGCTGCGTTCGGTGACATTGTCATCCAGAGCCCAGACAAAGTCGGTGCCGGTGATATCGCGGTTACCGACCTTGAACAGGTCACGTTTCATGTGTTCGACCCCGGCGGGGACATCCACACCGGAACCGCGCAGCTGGGCGGCGGGCACATACTCGGATTCCACCAGTTCACCCACCAGTACAGAGCGCTGGCCGTTCTGGTCGTAAGTGGCGCTGAGCACGTCAGCGGGCCAGAAGTGACCCAGGCCGCGCACGGCAATCAGAGCCAGCAGGCCCAGTACCATAATGATACAGATGGCAACGGCACCGGCATTGAGCCAAACCCAGGGAGAGCCGGAGCGGGTCCATTCGGAAACGGAAATTTTCATCACATTAATCCTCAGTCACCCGATTACAGAGAGCCATATTTCTGGCGCAGATGCTGGCGTATGCTCTCGGCCAGTGTATTCACCACGAAGGTGAACATGAACAGCACGAAGGCAGCCAGGAACAGAATGCGGAAGTGGGTGCTGCCGACTTCGGACTCCGGCATTTCCACTGCGATATTGGCGGCCAGGGTACGCATTCCTTCAAAGATGTTGACGTCCATGATAGGCGTGTTGCCGGTGGCCATCAGTACGATCATGGTTTCACCTACCGCGCGGCCCATCCCGATCATCACCGCCGAGAAGATACCGGGGCTGGCGGTCGGCATGACGACCCGTACCAGGGTCTGCCAGGGTGTTGCGCCCAGCGCCAGCGAACCGTAGCTGAGACTCTTTGGCACGGCGAAGATGGCATCCTCGGTGATCGAGAAGATGGTCGGAATCACGGCGAAGCCCATGGCGATACCCACCACCAGAGCATTGCGCTGGTCGTAGCTGATGCCCAGGGTCTGGCTGACCCAGAGGCGCATGTCACCCTCGAACAGCACCTGCTCGATGGGGCCAGCCAGGGCGAAGCTGAACCAGGTGGCCAGCATGACCACGGGAATCAGCAGGGCGGCATCCCAGCCTTCGGGTAAAAGGAAGCGAATCCGGTTGGGCAGTTGCGCCCAGCCAAATGCGAATATCAGGATGGAGGCCGGTATGATCAGCAGTATCAGGAACACCGCGGCCAGATTGAGCTCCATGAAGGGTGCAAGCCAGAGGCCGGCCAGAAAGCCCAGAATAACCGTGGGCAGGGCTTCCATCAGTTCGATAACGGGTTTGACCTTGCGGCGCAGTCCCGGGGCCATGAAGTAGGCGGTGTAGATGGCACCGCAGATTGCCAGCGGAGTGGCCAGCAGCATGGCGTAGAAGGCAGCTTTCAGGGTACCGAAGGCCAGCGGCATCAGGCTGTACTTGGGCTCGAAATCGTTGTTGGCCGCCGAGGACTGCCATACGTAGGCCGGTTCCTCATAGCCTTCGTACCAGACCTTGTTCCACAGCGCGCTCCAGGAAATGTCCGGGTGCTCGTTGTGAATGGCCCAGAAGCTCAGGTTTCCGCCCTGCTCCAGCAGCATGGCATTGGAGCGCGGAGCGTAGGCGATCTGGTCGGCGGGGCCCTCCAGCAGCTTCTCGCTCAGGACATTGCGCTGTGCCGTGGTGTTGAACAGCTTCAGCGTGCCTTCCTCGTCCAGGGTGGCAAAACCCTTGCGGCGATGTTCGGTGGTAAAGCCGGACAGTGCTGTACCACCGGTATCGAAGCTGCGAATGGAGGTCAGCTGCCAGCTGCCCTGTTCGTCGCGTACCAGGAACCACTGGGATACCCGACCCTTGGCGTCGGCCACCATGAGCGAATTTCCGCCCAGCAGCAGTTCGAACGACTGTATATCACCGGTGGTAGCATTGATGATCTGGGTGATGCTGGCATCACTCGGCGCCTGCAGATCGGCCACCGCCAGTTTGCCGCCCTGGGCGGCGATCAGCAGCCAGCGGCGGTCCGGCATCAGCAGCAACTTGGTGGCCTTGACGTTAGGCTGGGCCAGGCTGGACGTTTCGATGCTGGTTTCCACTTCGCCGGTGAGGAAGTTTTCGCTCAGCTCGATATCGGTCTGAACCAGACCCTGAGCGTTGCCGCCGACCAGGCGCCAGGCTTCACCATCGCCATTGACGCTCAGCAGTTCCAGCGGCTGATCGCCCAGGGGGATGGGATCGCTTCCCAGCGGATAAACGAGTTCCGGCGTCAGTACGCGCACACCATCGGGGTAGCTGGCCTTGTAGTCATGACGTACCACCAGGGCGCTGCCGTTGCTCAGCCCAAGGGCGAACAGGCGGCGGGCATCCGAGATCAGCGCGAAGGTGCTGATGGAAACACCCTCAGGCAGATTTAGCGCTTCCTGGCGCACGATATCGCCGCTGCGGGTGTTGAAGAAGATGACGTCGGCGCCCTTGGTCAGGCGCAGGCCAATTTCGGCCTGCTCTTCCATGGCGAGATACAGCGTCTCGCCCTGACCCGGAAGCGGGTAGGGAGTCACGACCTGACCGTTCTGCTGCCAGGGCTCGACAGCAGCGGAACGGAACAGTGGCATTACTTCATACAGCAGATAGAAAAAAATCAGCAAAATGGCGACGATGACACTGATGCCGCCGATACCGATGCCCAAGGTCGCTGCCCGGTCCTTCAGGGCGCGCATTTTGCGCTTGCGCCTGGCGGACGGGGTATTGAAATCGAGCTCGGGTACGCTAACTGTGGCTTCGTTGCTCATGGCACTCGGTCCCCGGAAGTCTTGAATATACGGCGGCTACAATAATGCAGTTATGTGACGCTTTTGTTACAAGCCGCAGACAATAAAATGCAGGGATACCGTTGCCGGTATCCCTGCATGTCTTTGCTTAACGTTCTTCCCCGCTTCCGGCTTCAGTTCGGAGCCGGGGAAGGCGCAAGCATTACAGGCCCAGAGCAGCCATCTGCTTCTCTACAACCTTGGCAGGCAGCGGGATGTAGCCGTCTTTCACGACCACTTCCTGACCGGCTTTGGACATGACCAGTTTCAGGAACTCACGCTCCAGCGGCTGCAGGTCGGCGCCTGGCTTCTTGTTGATGTAAACGTACAGGGAGCGAGCCAGCGGGTACTTGCCGGTTACAGCGTTTTCCGGTGTGGCGTCCACGAATTCGTCACCGGCTTTCTTGGACAGCGGCAGAGCGCGTACGGAAGCGGTCTTGTAACCGATACCGGAGTAGCCCAGGCCGTTCAGAGAAGTGGAAACCGACTGGACAACAGAGGCAGAGCCCGGCTGTTCGTTAACGTTGTTGCGGAAATCGCCTTTGCACAGCGCTTTTTCCTTAAAGTAGCCGTAGGTGCCGGATACAGAGTTGCGACCGAACAACTGGATGCTCTTGTCTGCCAAGGCGCCTTCCATGCCGAGTTGGCCCCAGTTGGAGATGTCATCTGCAGCGCCACATTTGCGGGTGGACGAGAACACGGCGTCAACCTGATCGATGGTCATGCCAGCGATGGGGTTGTCCTTGTGAGCGAACACGGCCAGGGCGTCGATGGCTACGGCAACCGGTGTCGGTTTGTAACCGAATTTCTGTTCGAAAGCTTCCAGTTCCTTGTCTTTCATCATGCGGGACATGGGGCCGATGTTGGACGTGCCTTCCGTCAGCGCTGGCGGCGCAGTAGAAGAACCGGCGGCCTGGATCTGAATGTTGACGTTGGGGTACAGACGCTTGAATTCTTCAGCCCACAGGGTCATCAGATTGGCCAGAGTGTCGGAACCGACGCTGGACAGGTTACCGGAAACGCCGGATGCCTTTTCGTAGGTCGGCAGGTTCGCGTCCAGCAGGTCAGAGGCGTTGGCGGTCAGGCAGGTTGCCGAGATGGCAACGGCTGAGAACAGCTTTTTCATCGGTGTCATGGTTCGCTCCTGGAAGAAAATAGGGTGTCGGCTTTCTGTGTTGGGCGTCACTATAGGATCGTTCTGTGACACTAATGTGACATCCGGATTCGAAATGGTGGATTCCATGAGGTGGGCCTGCTGACG
The DNA here is from genome assembly GCA_041586815.1 of Marinobacterium sp. Taxonomy (GTDB): domain Bacteria; phylum Pseudomonadota; class Gammaproteobacteria; order Pseudomonadales; family Balneatricaceae; genus Marinobacterium_A. Next base: position 5,026 of record JBFGZM010000013.1, read on the forward strand.
AAAGGGGGGCCTTTTGGGGTAGTGATTTGTGCAGCTGCGAAGATTAAACTCTGTGCACATAAAAATTTCAGGTTGGAAGAACACTCATGTCCAGTAGTGATGAACAGGATCCACTGCCCGATGGCGAATTGAGCCTTATGCTGCCGGCCAGTAACCAGGCAACCAACATGTTTGGCGATGTCTACGGAGGCTGGGTTGTGGCACGGGCTGTTGAGGCCGCCGAAATTCGAGCGGCCAAGATTGCCGAGGGTCGTATCGCCACCGTATCGGTGGGAAGCATGGATTTTCTCTCGCCGGTGCTGGTAGGGACCATCCTCAGCTTCTATACCCGGGTTACAGAGCTGGGCAACAGTTCGGTGCGTATCGTGGTGGAAGTCTGGGGCCGTTGTCCTGACGGGCGCGAGCCGCGCAAGGTGACCGAAACCGAGTGCGTCCAGGTGGCGATTGACCAGCACGGACATATTCGGTCTTTGCCGGTGCAGTAATCGCCTTTGCCGCTGAATGATCCTGTTGCACCTTTGGGCGCCAGCTCCAGCTGAGCAATGTCGGGGTTTAATGGACTAACAGAAGCCCGCTTGGCCTGCGCTAGCGGCCTGTCAGACCTGGCCGCTCGTAGCGAGAGAAAACCCGGTTTGAGGCAGCTTTTGGGCTCTTTTGCGACGAATAGTGGTTCTATTTAACAAAAAAGAGCACGGAAAATGACCAAAGTCGGCTTTTCCGCAATAGATCAATGGCAAGTCCGACAGGCTGCTATGGAGATGGCACACAGATGCGACGTTTAAAACTGCTCAGGATGGCGTTGTCGACATTGCTTGGATGGCGCCGCCAGGGCTATTTCCTGCCTTACCGCTATGCGGATCAGCTGCCCGAGGTAACGCCCTCCTATGTCGCGATCGAACAGTTGCTGGCGCGCCATGAAGCGCAGTTCAGCCAGCGCCTGGCCGCCCTGGCCGCCTTCGCGCCGCAGCTACAGGATTTTGATCATACGCTGCCGCCCCTGCCGCGCTGGCAGCAGAGCTGGTTTCCCCGTCTGGATGGCGCCATTGCCTATGGTCTGACCCGGCTGGAACGCCCGCGCCTCATTATCGAGGTGGGGTCGGGTCACTCCACACGCTTCTTTGCCAGGGCTTGCCTTGATGAGGGGCTGGATACCGAGCTGCTGTGTATTGATCCGGCACCGCGAGCCGACATCAGAGCCCTGAACCTGACGCTGATTCCAAAGCCGGTGCAGCAGGTCGACCCGGCCCTGTTCGAACGTCTGCAGGCAGGAGACATGCTGTTTATCGATTCCAGTCACCTGCTGTTGCCCGGTTCGGATGTCGACTGGCTGCTGAACCGGATCTGGCCGCTGCTCGCCGCCGGTGTGCTGGTGCATTTTCATGACATCCTGTTGCCCGATGACTACCCGCCCCGTTGGCACTGGCGCGGTTACAACGAGCAGCAGGGCGTGGCGCCACTATTGACCAGCGGTGCCGCAGAACCGCTCTGGGCCAGCCATTATGTCGTCAGCCGCATGCAGGCGCAGCTGCAGAACAGTATTGCGGGGCAGTTGCCCATGCCGGATGAGGCGCTGGAAACCAGCCTCTGGCTGCGCAAGACCGTGCCCGCTGCCGGATAATCAGTGTCGGGCTACAGGGGACTGAGGTTGGCGTAGCCGAGCATCAGCCACTTGGCGCCTTCGTCATCGAAGTTCACCTGTACCCGGGCCTTGGGGCCTGAGCCTTCGTAATTGATCACGGTGCCCTCGCCGAACTTGGCATGACCGACGCGCTGTCCCAGTGAAATGCTGGTGGCCGGAACCTCGGCGCTGGCCAGGGATGCGCCGCTGCCCTGAAACAGTGGCTCGCTTGGGGCCCGTGCCGTCAGTGGCCGGCGCACCTGGGCATTGAGGCGCACTTCTTCGATCAGCCCGGGCGGTACTTCCTGGATAAAACGCGAGGCGCGGTTGAAGTTCTCCTGGCCGTGCAGGCGTCGGGACTCGGCGTAGGTCAGGTACAGTTTCTTCATGGCGCGGGTAATGCCGACGTAGCACAGGCGGCGTTCTTCCTCGAGCCGGCCCGGTTCCTCGATCGACATCTTGTGCGGGAACAGGCCCTCTTCCATGCCCGCCAGGAACACCAGCGGGAACTCCAGACCCTTGGCCGAGTGCAGCGTCATCATCTGCACGCTGTCCTGATGCTCATCGGCCTGGGCATCGCCGGCATCCAGGGCCGCCTGATCGAGAAAGGCGACCAGGGGTGTGCGCGCTTCGGCTTCCTCGGTGTCGATGTCTTCCTGCCAGCTGCCGGCAAACTGCCGTGCCGCGGTGATCAGCTCATCCAGGTTTTCGAGGCGTGACTGGGCTTTTTCGCCCTTTTCCTTTTCATGGTGCTGAATCAGGCCGCTGTGCTTGATCATGTGCTCGGTCTGTTCGTGCAGCTGGGTATCCCGGGTATCGGCATCCAGACGGTCGATCAGCTCGAGAAAGGCCCGCAGCGCATTGCCGGCGCGGGCCGGCAGCAGGCCCTGCTGAATAATTTCGCAGGCCGCCTGCCACATGCTGAGCTCGTGCTCACGGGCGTGCTGGCGCAGCAGCTCGATGGTGCGGGTGCCGATGCCACGGGTTGGCACATTGATCACCCGTTCCATGGCGGTGTCGTTGTGCCGGCTGGACATCAGGCGCAGGTAGGCCAGGGCATTCTTGATTTCCAGCCGGTCGTAGAAGCGCTGCCCGCCGTAAATGCGATAGGGCACGCCGGAACGGATGAGCATTTCCTCGATGATGCGCGACTGGGCGTTGGAGCGATACAGCACGGCGGATTCGCAGCGCAGGTTGCCGTCCTGTACCCACTGCTGCACACGGCCGACGATAAAGCTGGCTTCGTCCTGCTCGTTGAAGGCCGAGTACACCGACAGGGGTTCGCCATCGCTGCCGTCAGTCCAGAGCTGCTTGCCGAGGCGGCCCTGGTTGTTGCCGATCACGGCGTTGGCGGCCTGCAGAATACTGTTGGTGGAGCGGTAGTTCTGCTCCAGCTTGATGGTCGAGGTGCCGGGAAAGTGTTCCGGCAGGTTCTGGATGTTTTCGATGCGCGCGCCACGCCAGCCATAGATCGACTGGTCGTCGTCACCCACGGCCATCAGCTTGCGTTCACTGCCGCACAGCAGGCGCAGCCAGGCGTACTGAATGGCGTTGGTGTCCTGGAACTCGTCCACCAGCAGGTAACGAAAACGTTCCTGGTAGTGCTTGAGCAGAGCCGGGGAGCGGTCCCGCAGCAGTTCGAGACTGCGCAGCAGCAGTTCGCCGAAATCGATCATGCCGCCGCGCTCGCAGGCTTGCTCGTAGGCGACGTAGACGTTCAGCATGGTGCGCTGGAAAGGATCGTTGGAGGGCTCTATATGGCGGGCGCGCAGCCCTTCGTCTTTCTGGGCGTTGATAAACCACTGGAACTGCCGGGCCGGCCAGCGCTGCTCGTCCAGGTTCATTTCCTTGGCCAGGCGCTTGATCAGCCGCAGCTGGTCGTCGCTGTCCATGATCTGGAAGTTGTCCTGCAGGCCGGCATCGCGCCAGTGGGCGCGCAGCAGCCGGTGCGCCAGACCGTGGAAGGTGCCGACCCACATGCCGTGGGGGTTGAGCCCCAGCAGCTCTTCGATGCGCCCGCGCATTTCGCGCGCCGCCTTGTTGGTGAAGGTCACCGCCATTATGGAGTAGGGCGAGATATCCTCGACCTGAATCAGCCAGGCAATGCGATGCACCAGTACACGGGTTTTGCCGGAACCGGCACCGGCCAGCACCAGCAGGTTCTGCACCGGAGCAGAAACAGCTTCGCGCTGGGCATCGTTGAGTGAGTCGAGAATCGGGGTTACATCCATAGCGACAACAATCGGGCTCTGCGGTTGATCCCGGGGCCGGCCAGCAGTGGAACCTGGCGGCCCCGGGAAGATAAAGGGCTGTATGGGCGTCCAGTATACCCCGAACGGCTGCGCTTGGCTGCCGCCCTGAATCAGGGCAGCTGCGAGGGCTGCTTCATGCGGTGCAGCAGGACGCGCTTGAGTTCATCCGGGTTTTTGAGCTTCATCTCCACGCCCTGACGCCCGGCCTGGGCGATGCCAAGCCAGGGAATCAGGCGCGACAGCCAGAAGCGCATGGCGGCGGTGCGGGTCAGCTGGGGCCAGACCTGGCGCTCGTCATCGGTGAACGGACGCACGGCGTTGTAGGCACTCAGCAGCGCGGCTTCACGTTCGGCATCGATACTGCCATCGGCATTGACGCACCAGTCGTTCGCCACGATTGCCAGGTCGTACAGCAAATAGGCCGTAGCGGCGTTGTAGACGTCCAGAATGGCGCTGATGTCGGTGCCGTTGAACAGGGCATTGTCGTGGAACAGGTCACCATGAATCACCCCCATGGGCAGGTCCAGCTTGGCCGCACGCAGGGCATCGAAGCTTTGTACTTCGGTGCTCAGCAGCCGGGCGTCTTCCTCCGACAGCAGGTGCGCGATCTGCTGGCTTTCGCGCCGCCACCAGAACACGCCCCGGTGGGCCTGACGTCGCAGGTAAAAATCGCTACCGGCCACATGCAGTTGTGCCAGCGCCGTTCCCGCTGAGGCGCAGTGTGCCGGACACAGTTCTTCGGGGGCAACATGACTGCCGGCAAAGCGCGGCAGCAGCAGTGCCGGGCGACCGTGCAGCTGCTTCAGGGCGATGCCGTCGCGATCCTTGAACGGGGCGGGCACCGGGGAACCGCGCTCGGCCAGCCAGCCGGTCAGTTCGACGAAGAATGGCATTTCCTCCAGCGTGAACTCTTCGAACAGGGTGAGGACGAACTCCTGTTCCTGGCCCGACGGGTTCCTGAGCGTGACAAAATAGTTGGTGTTTTCTATACCGCCTTCGATACCCTTGTGGGTTTTGAGCGTGCCGAGATCAAAGTCGGCCAGCAGGCGGTTGAGGTCCTGCGCAGTTACTTCTGTATATACCGCCACAATATTACCAGCTGAAAATGACCCATTTGGGGATTAGCAGGGAGGATTCTTCGAAGCGGCTGAATTCACCGCTACCCTCGACCGGCACCAGATAATAGGGCTTCCCGACCTTGGGAACCACCTTGACCTCTTTCAGCACACCGTTGACGCGGTATTCGTAAAATGCGCGTTCGTCGTTGTGGCGAATGGTGATTTGCGGGGTATCCGGTTCAAACTCCGGCAGAGTCTCCGCCTGCGCCGGCGGCACCAGCAGCAGGCTGGCGAGCAACAGCAGTTTTTTCATCATATTTCCATATTCATTGGTTGGCTGCGGCATATTTAATATGATTGTCAGCCCTGACACTATCCCCCGGCACTAACAATCATGGATACCGCTATGAGCGAGCAACACCCATCCCTCATTCTAGTCGACGGCTCTTCCTATTTATACCGCGCATTCTTTGCATCCCAGCAGGCGGACATGCGCACCAAAGAGGGCTTTCCGACAGGCGCGGTGCGGGTGGTGACCTCGATGCTGCGCAGCCTGATCAAGCAGTACCCCAATAGCCCGGTGGTGGTGGTGTTCGATGCCAAGGGCAAAACGTTCAGGGACGAGCTGTTTGTCGAGTACAAGTCCCAGCGTCCGCCGATGCCGGATGATCTGCGCCTGCAGATCGAGCCTATTCACGACATTATCCGGGCCATGGGTCTGCCATTGCTGGTGGTGGATGGCGTCGAGGCGGACGATGTGATCGGCACGCTGGCGCGTCAGGCCAGTGCCCTGGCCATGAGCACCCTCATATCCACCGGGGACAAGGATATGGCGCAGCTGGTGGACGAGCATGTGACCCTGATCAACACCATGAACGATGTGCGCATGGATGCCGCTGGCGTCGAGGAAAAGTACGGTATCCCGCCGGAACTGGTGATCGACCTGCTGGCACTGATGGGCGACAAGGTCGACAACATTCCCGGTGTGCCGGGGGTGGGGGAGAAAACCGCGCTGGGCTTGCTGCAGGGCATCGGCGGTATCGCGGCACTGTATGAAAACCTGGACAGGATCGCGACCCTGGGTTTTCGTGGCGCCAAGACCATGGCCAAGAAACTGCAGGAAAACCGGGAGGCGGCGGAGCTTTCCTACCTGCTGGCGACCATCAAGACCGATGTCGAGCTGGATCAGAGCGTGACTGATTTTGGCCTGCCGACACCCGACAACGACAAGCTGCTCGAGCTGTTCAATCGCTTTTCGTTTCGCAGCTGGATTCAGGAACTGGGCACCTCGGCACGGGCCGACAGCATTGCACAGGCGGCAGCTGATGCAACGGCGGGCACTGTGGTGACAGAGCCTGCGCAGATCGAATACGAAACCGTGCTGGAACAGGCGGATCTGGATCGCTGGCTCAACGCCCTGCGGGCATCGAGCCTGTTTGCCTTTGATACCGAAACCACCAGTGTTGATTCCATGCAGGCGGAACTTGTGGGTGTTTCCTTTGCCATCGAGCCGGGCCGGGCCGCCTATGTGCCGCTCGCCCACGACTATGTGGATGCGCCGGATCAGCTGGACCGTGCCGCTGTACTGGCGCAGCTCAAACCGCTGCTGGAAGATGCCGGTCTCGCCAAGGTCGGTCAGCACATCAAGTACGACATGAACGTGCTGGCGCGCTACGGCATCAATCTTCAGGGGGTGGCGTTTGATACCATGCTGGAGTCCTATGTGCTCAACTCCGTGGCGACACGGCATGATATGGACAGCCTGGCCGACTTCTACCTGGAACACAAAACGGTGCATTTTGAGGATATCGCCGGCAAGGGCAAGAAGCAGCTGACCTTCAACCAGATCGCGCTGGAGCAGGCCGCACCTTATGCCGCAGAAGACGCCGACATTACCCTGCGGCTGCATCAGGTGCTGCATGCTAGGCTGAGCGAAGAAGCGACGTTGCTGAAGGTTTTTGAAGACATCGAGAGGCCGCTGATCCCGGTACTTTCGCAGATCGAACGCAACGGTGCCCTGGTGGATGCCAATCTTCTGGGCAAGCAAAGTGTGGAGATCGGCGAGCGCCTGGTCGCACTGGAGCGCGAAGCCTTTGAACTGGCCGGTCGACCCTTCAACCTGAGCTCTCCCAAGCAGCTGCAGCAGATCTTTTACGAAGAGCAGAAGCTGCCAGTGCTGAAAAAGACCCCCAAGGGGGCGCCATCCACTGCCGAGGAAGTACTGCAGGAGCTGGCGCTGGACTACCCGCTGCCCAAGCTGATTCTGGAGCACCGGGGGTTGAGCAAGCTCAAGTCGACCTATACCGACAAGCTGCCACTGATGATTAACCCGACTACGGGCCGGATTCACACCTCCTATCACCAGGCGATTACCGCCACGGGCCGCCTGTCATCCACCGATCCCAACCTGCAGAACATCCCGATTCGCAGTGCCGAGGGGCGGCGCATCCGCCAGGCCTTTGTTGCCCCCGAAGGCTATCGTCTGGTGGCGGCGGATTACTCCCAGATCGAGCTGCGCATCATGGCGCACCTGTCACAGGATCAGGGACTGCTGAGTGCCTTTTCCAAGGGTGAGGACATTCATCGTGCTACGGCGGCGGAAGTCTTCAAGGTGGCGCTCGATAAGGTCAGTATCGAGCAGCGCCGCAGCGCCAAGGCGATCAACTTCGGTCTGATTTATGGCATGTCCGCCTTCGGTCTTGGCAAGCAGCTGGGGATTGGCCGCAACGAAGCGCAGCAGTACATTGATCACTACTTCGCCACCTACCCCGGCGTGCAGCAGTACATGGACGATATCCGCGAAAAGGCGCGGGCCCAGGGGTATGTCGAAACGCTGTTCGGGCGTCGCCTGTACCTGCCGGAAATCAATGCCAGTAACGGCATGCGCCGCCAGGGAGCCGAACGTACGGCGATCAACGCGCCCATGCAGGGTACGGCTGCGGACATCATCAAGCGCGCCATGGTGCAGGTGGCGCAGTGGCTGGACGAAACGCAGCTGGATGCCCGGGTCATCATGCAGGTCCACGATGAGCTGGTATTCGAGGTGCGCGAGGATCTGGTCGACGCCTTTGTGCCCGAGGTCAAGGCGCGCATGTCGGCGGCGGCTCAGATGGACGTGCCGCTGCTGGTGGAGGCGGGTGTGGGCATGCACTGGGATGAGGCGCACTAACGATGGCGAGTGGCCATGAATTGAGGGGCGGTTAACAGAAAACTGTTGACCTCGCCGGAACTTTCGAGGCGGGGGAGAATCAACAAATACGCAGAGTCACATTTTCACATTTGTCTGTGCCATGGTAGTGATCTCTGAAATAAGAAGCATGCGTTGAAGCCCTTCACCTGACTGTTATTCCCCTTCCAGCCAGTTGCAGGGCTTCTTTTTGGGCGCGTGCTTTGCCGCCAGGACTCAGTCGTCGTCACCCATATCGTCGTAATCATCGTCGAACTCGGCGGCACGGTCGTCAATGGAGTCGAGCTGCAGCCAGCTGTCAAGACGGCTATGCAGCTGCTCGATGCCGGACTTCTTCAGTGCCGAGAAAGTCTGCACACTCACGTTATCGCCCAGGCGAGCCTTGAGTTCCTTGCGTACGCTCAGTAGTGTGCTTTGCGCCGGGCCGCGCTTGAGCTTGTCCGCCTTGGTCAGCAGCACATGCAGCTGCATGCCGGTGGATTCGCACCAGCCTACCATCATTTCGTCGAACTCCTTCATGGGGTGACGAATGTCCATCACCAGCACCACACCACGCAGGCAGCTGCGCTTTTGCAGGTAGGCATCCAGGTGCTTCTGCCAGTGTTCCTTCATGGCCACTGGTACCTTGGCGTAGCCATAACCGGGCAGGTCGACAATGCGCACACCCGGCACATTCAGATCAAAGAAGTTGATCAGCTGGGTGCGCCCCGGTGTTTTCGAGGTACGGGCCAGCTTGGAATTGTTGGTCAGAGTGTTGATTGCGCTCGATTTGCCCGCATTGGAACGGCCGGCAAAGGCAACTTCGGCACCGTCGTCTTCCGGGCACTGGCTCAGGCGAGCCGCACTGGTGTTAAAAACGGCGCTGTTGTACTTGATGGGCGTATCAGAGGTGGGCATAGGGGCTCGCTTTGGTGCCGTACTCGGCGGCAGAACGGATGGTATCCGTTCCAGTTTATGTGGGTATTGGTTATAATGCCGCCAAATTTTACCTGTGGCTGCGCATAACTGCCAGTCAGGGCAAGACACTGAATACAAAGTTTACGCCGGTGCGCCGGGGTGGACTCAAACTTTATCAAGCAAGAGTCTGGGCTAGTCGATGAACAAACTACTGATCAGCTTACTGGTGACCTTTGGGATCTCGGGTGTGGCGCACGCCGCAGGTGATGCTGCCGCCGGCAAGGCGAATACGGCTGTTTGTGCCGCCTGCCACAGCGCCGATGGTAACAGTGCGGTACCAAACTTTCCCAAACTGGCCGGGCAGAACGAAGCCTACCTGCTGAAACAGCTCAAGGACATCAAGGGCGGCTCGCGCCAGGTGGTTGAAATGACCGGCATGCTGGGCGGTTTCAGTGATCAGGATCTGGCCAACATTGCCGCCTACTTCGCCAGCCAGAAAGTACAGATCGGTCAGGCATCGGAAGAACTGGTTGCCGCCGGCCAGCAGATCTATCGTGGTGGTCTCATGGATAAGGGCGTCGCTGCCTGCACGGCGTGCCATTCCCCCAACGGTACCGGTAACGCATCGGCTGGTTTCCCGGCGCTAAGCGGCCAGCACGGCGCCTATATCGAGAAGCAGCTGATGGCATTTCGCACCGGCGCCCGTGACAATGACCCCAATGGCATGATGCGTGACATTGCCGCAAAACTGAGTGATGCTGATATCAAGGCCGTGGCGGACTACATTCAGGGTCTGCATTGATTGTGATGTTCAGCGCAGGTTTGGTTAAGGCAGCTTAGGCTGCCTTAATTATTGGGGTCTGTGCCGGAGATATGAGCCAGCCCGAGTGAACTTTGGTGGCATCCCGGAGTCCCGGTATATCTACAGTTTTTCGGAGAAGGGAATATGTTTAGAAAACTCGGTGTTGGTCTGATGGCACTTGTGATGTCACTGACGGTGTGGGCGGCTGAGCCCTTTCAGGATGGAGTGCAGTACGAGACTTTGCCCTTCGCAGTGAAGACGGCGGATCCGAGCAAGGTTGAGGTGACCGAGGTGTTTGGTTACCTGTGCCCGCACTGCAACAGCTTTGAGCCGCTTGTGGCTGGCTGGCACAAGCGCCAGAACGCCGATGACGTGCAGTTCGTGCGTGTACCGGTGGTCTTCGGTCGTAGCTGGGAGCCTTTTGCCCGGGCCTATTACACGGCTGAACTGATGGACGTGGTCGAGCAGAGCCACCAGCAGATGTTTGATGCCATTCACCTGCACAAGCAGCGCTTCGCCAAGCCGGAAGACATGGTGGAGTTCTACGGCAAGCTGGGTGTTGACCGCGAGAAATTCGGCAAACTGATGAATTCCTTTGCTGTTAATACCAAGTTGAACCAGGGTGAATCCAAGGCGCGCAGCTACGAAATCACCGGTGTTCCCACCATGGTCGTTAATGGCAAGTATCGCGTAACGGCAGCGTCGGCTGGCGGCCACAGGCAGATGCTGGAAGTGGTGGACTACCTCGTCGAGAAAGAGCGCAAGTCCATGTAAGTCAGGAGGCTCTCGCTACGGCGGGCATTCTCGGACAGCCTCACTAGCGTGAACTGCAAAAGCCGTCGGCCTGTCCGACGGCTTTTGTGTTTCTGGCCTCTATGCCCGGATATTGGGGTCGGTTTCTTTACCTGCCTGCGGCCAGCAGGCACACTTGGGCGCGGCGGGCCTGTGCCTCGCCTGTTGGTTTTAGTCAGTCAGACAGGATTCCCTAAAGGTGCGACGACTTCTGCGCATAGTAAAAATTGCTCGAGTGTTGGCCCGCTATCGGCTGGATACCGTTTTCGAACAGGTCGCGTTGCCCTGGTATGTGCGCCTGTGTCTGCGCCTGTTGCCCTGGCGGTACTTTATCGCAGTGGAGCGGCCGCAGGGTGAGCGCTTGCGCCTGGCGCTGGAGGCACTGGGTCCGGTGTTTATCAAGTTTGGCCAGATGCTCTCGACACGGCGAGATCTGCTGCCGGACGACATCGCGCTGGAGTTGCAGCGGTTGCAGGACCGGGTACCTCCCTTTCCCGGCGACGAAGCCCGGCTGATCGTTGAAAAGGCGCTGGGCAAGAGCGTTGGTGAGCTGTTCGCCATGTTTGCGCCCGAGCCGCTGGCGTCGGCATCCGTGGCCCAGGTACACGTTGCCCGACTGCACAGTGGTCATGATGTGGTGGTCAAGGTTGTGCGCCCGGGTATCGAGCGTACCATCCGCAAGGATGTCGACCTGTTGTACACCTTCGCCCAGCTGTTGCAGTGGTCCTGGCCGGAGGGGCGCCGGCTGCGCCCGGTTGAGGTGGTGCGAGAATATGAGCAGACAATCTTTGATGAGCTGGACCTGCGCAAGGAAGCGGCCAATGGCTCCCAGCTGCGGCGTAATTTCGAGCAGTCCGAGATTCTGTATATTCCGGAGATTTTCTGGGACCTGACCCGGCGCAATGTCCTGGTCATGGAGCGGATTCAGGGCATCCCGGTGGCGGATGTCGAACAGTTGCGGGCCCAGAATACGGACATGAAAGCGCTGGCCGAGCGTGGCGTTGAAATTTTCTTTACCCAGGTGTTTCGCGACAGCTTTTTCCATGCAGACATGCACCCCGGCAATATCTTTGTGTCGCGTGAAAATCCTTTGCAGCCGCAGTACCTGGCGGTTGATTTCGGTATCGTCGGCTCGCTGACTCCGGAGGACCAGAATTACCTGGCCCGTAACTTCCTGGCTTTCTTCAAGCGTGATTACCGACAGGTGGCGCAGCTGCATATCGACTCCGGCTGGGTGCCGCCGGATACGAACCTGTACGCCTTCGAAACGGCTATTCGCAGTGTGTGCGAACCTATCTTTGAGAAACCGCTGAAAGACATTTCCTTTGGTCAGGTGCTGCTGGGTCTGTTCCAGACGGCACGCCGCTTTAACATGGAAGTCCAGCCCCAGCTGGTGCTGTTGCAGAAAACCCTGCTCAATGTCGAAGGGCTTGGCAGACAGCTGTATCCCGAGCTGGATCTGTGGAAGACCGGCAAACCGTACCTCGAAAACTGGATGAAAAACCGCGTCGGCCCAAAGGCGCTATTGCGCACGGTCAAGGAGCAGGCGCCGGAGTGGCTCGACAAGCTCCCGCATATGCCGCAACTGGTTTTCGATGCCTTGCAGCAGGTCAAGCGCCTGGACGCCCATCAGCGTGCGCAGCAGCAGGTCCTTCTGCAGGCTCGAAATGAGACTGCCAGGCGGCGTAGACGGGCTCGGGCCGGTGGCGTGGTGCTGCTGGTGCTGGCTGTAGTGCTGGGGGCGGGAGATCCCGAACCCTGGCTGCAGCAGCTGTCTGCTCCGGGGTGGCTGCTGGCCGCGGGCGGCTTCTATCTGCTACTAATGCACTAGGGCGGCCGCTGTTGTGGCTTGGCGTTAACAGGGGGTTCGGTTATTCTTGCCTGCTCCAGTTGGTTGTTAGGTTCAAGGGAAGTTATGTCAGAACTCTGGCTTGATCAGGTGAAATGGAACAGCGACGGCCTCGTTCCCGCCATCGCTCAGGATCACGCAAGTGGCCATATCTTGATGGTGGCCTGGATGAACCGTGAAGCGCTGCAGCTGACAGTGCAGGAACAGCGTGGTATTTACTGGTCCCGTTCGCGACAGAAATTGTGGCGCAAGGGCGAGGAGTCAGGCCATATCCAGCAGCTGCATGAGATCCGCCTGGACTGTGACGGCGATGTGATTTTGCTCAAGGTGGAACAGCTCGGTGGCATTGCTTGTCATACGGGGCGTGAGAGTTGTTTCTACAGTGTGCTGGACGGTGGTCACTGGAATCCGGTTGATCCTGTGCTCAAGGAGCCTGGCGCCATCTATCAAAAAACCGGGACTTCGACCGATGAATGATGTTTTGCAACAACTCGGTGTTTTACTGGATGAGCGCAAGTCTGCTGCGCCTGACAGTTCCTATGTTGCGAGCCTGCACGCCAAGGGTCTTAACAAGATCCTTGAGAAGGTCGGCGAGGAGGCCACCGAGACACTGCTGGCGGCCAAGGATGCCAGTATTAGCGGCGATAACAGCGACCTGATTTATGAGACAGCGGATCTGTGGTTTCACAGCCTCGTGATGCTGTCTCACCTGGGGGAGTCTCCCCAGGCGGTGCTGGATGAGCTGGCGCGCCGTTTCGGGCTGTCTGGTCTGGAAGAAAAAGCTGCCCGCGGCAAGGCCTGATCTGTGACGGGCTGTATTTTCTGTCGGATTGCCCGGCATGAAGCGCCGGCTGATGTGTTGTACGAAGATGAACAGATCATGGCGTTCCGGGACAGGGCTCCGAAGGCGTCGGTGCATCTGCTGGTGATACCCAGGAAGCACATATGCAACCTGGAGGGCCTGCAGTCTCAGGATGAAAGCCTGATTGCCCACATAATGATGAAGTTACCGCAGATCGCGCGGTTGAGTGGCCTTGATGACGGTTTTCGCACGGTGACCAATACGGGGCCGGGCGGGCGTCAGGAGGTTTACCACCTGCATTTTCATATTCTTGGTGGCGGCAAGTTGCCTGCCATCTGATTCGGGAGAGATGTTATGGGTTTTGGTGGTATTAGTGTTTGGCAGCTGCTTATCGTGCTTGCGATCCTCCTGCTGCTCTTTGGTACCAAGAAACTGCGCAATATTGGCGGTGATCTTGGCGGCGCCCTGAAGGGCTTTAAAAAGGCGATGTCAGATGACAGCGACGATGCCAAGGATGCAAAGACGCTGGACAAGAAGGGCGACGCCCAGTTTTCCGAGCAGGTTGATACAGCAAAGAAAGAAGCTGTGAAAGACGACAAGAAGGCTGACTAATAAGCCATACGGGCCCCTGAATGTTCGATATAGGCTTTGCTGAGCTACTCATTGTCGCTGTGGTTGCGTTACTGGTGCTGGGCCCTGAAAAGCTCCCGACAGCGGTGCGTACCCTCGGCTTGTGGGTGGGTAAGTTCCGTCGTACCGTGAGCGGTATCCAGACTGAAATTTCGGAAGAATTGCGGCTGGATGAACTGCGCCGTAACGCTTCCATTGAGAAAGACCGGCTTGAGGAAGAACTCTCCGAAATGAAAACTCCCTACAAGTCTGCCGAAACACAACAGGCGAGCAGTGGTGCACCCTTTGGTGAAGAGCCGGTTTCATCCAGTGACGGCGACACTGCCATGGGCAATAGCGGTGGCGCTTCTCGCGACCGGGCGGGGTCCTGATGAGCAAGCTGAATGAGCCGGTGTCTGAGCAGGCCGACGAACAGCCGCTGATTTCTCATCTGGTGGAGTTGCGGCAGCGGCTCATCTGGGCACTGCTGATCGTGATGCTGGTGTTTCTGAGCCTGTTCTATTTTGCCAATGACCTCTACGCCTACCTGTCCGAACCCCTGACCGCGTTGCTGCCGCCCGGCACCAGCATGATCGCCACGGATGTAACCTCGCCGTTTTTTGCACCGTTCAAGCTGACGCTGGTGCTGTCGATATTCGCCGCCATGCCTTTTATCCTGCATCAGATCTGGGGCTTTATCGCGCCAGGCCTCTACAGTCATGAGCGTCGTATCGCAATTCCACTGCTGGTCTCCAGCATTGCACTCTTCTATAGCGGTATCGCTTTTGCCTACTATGTCGTTTTCCCGCTGATCTTTGGCTTCTTTACCAGTGTCGGGCCCGAGAACGTTGCGGTGATGACAGATATCAGCAGCTATCTCAATTTCGTCCTCAAGCTGTTCTTCGCCTTTGGCATTGTGTTCGAGATACCCATCGCCACCCTGCTGATAATCTGGAGTGGTATATCCACGGTAGAGAGCCTGACGAGCAAGCGTGCCTATGTAGTAGTGGGCTGCTTTGTTGTCGGAATGCTGCTGACGCCGCCGGATGTCATCTCCCAAAGCCTGTTGGCGCTGCCCATGTGGTTGTTGTTCGAGCTGGGCATTGTGCTGGGTCGGGTAATTGTGCGCAAGCCGAGCGAGGATGCTGACGCAGCGGGCGAGCAGGAGCACTGACAAGCTCCAGGTTTGTTCTTCCTCATATAAAAAGGGCGCCCGACAGGGGCGCCCTTTTTGTTTGCAGGTATCAGAACTCTGCGGTTTACCCATTATGTATTGATATGAAAGTCTGTCTTGGTTGTTTATTGATCAGCTAACGGGGCGGCCAATGTAAACTGCTGACTGGTTAATAATCTATATTCGTTGCAAACCATGTCTTTTCATCCTGAATCCGGATTTTTTGCACTTTTATGCCGTTATTTTTAAACAGGCTGTTGACTCTGATCCGGGGCGCTGTAGAATGCGCACCTCGCTTAGGGAGAGCGGCTTTAACGGCCCTCAAGCAGCGCGAGCAAGTCGGAAGTAAGTGGTTGATTTCTGTAAGAAATTGGCCGGTGTTATCGGCTTGTGAGTCACTCGTTTTTCTCCTCGGCCACGGTCGAAAATGTTGAAAAAAAGAGTTGACTTAAAACACCGAGTCGCTAGAATATG
>JBFGZM010000014.1:0-20426 GCA_041586815.1 Marinobacterium sp.
GGGGCCAGACACACCCAGCTCGAAGCCTTCGCGACGCATGGTTTCGATCAGAACCGACAGGTGCAGTTCGCCACGGCCGGAGACCTTGAACTTCTCAGGGGATTCGCCCTGTTCAACACGCAGTGCCACGTTGTGGATCAGTTCGCGCTCGAGGCGGTCCTTGATGTTGCGGCTGGTGACGAACTTGCCGTCCTGGCCTGCGAACGGCGAATCGTTGACCTGGAAGGTCATGGATACGGTGGGTTCGTCGACGCTCAGCGGCGGCAGGGCTTCTACCAGCGCCGGATCGCACAGGGTATCGGAGATGTTGAGTCCATCGATACCGGTGATGCAGATGATGTCGCCGGCCTTGGCTTGAGCAACTTCAACGCGTTCCAGACCCATGTAGCCCATGATCTTCAGAACCTTGCCGTTACGGACCTTGCCTTCGTGGTCGATAACCTTGACCTGGGCATTGACCGCGATCCGGCCGCGCTTGACGCGACCGACACCGATAACGCCAACATAGCTGTTGTAGTCCAGTGCCGAGATCTGCATCTGCAGCGGGCCATCCATGTCGACATCCGGCGGGCTAACGTGTTCAACCACAGCTTCGAACAGCGGTGTCATGTCTTCGGACATCTGGTCGACTTCAAGGCCGGCGATGCCGTTCAGGGCAGAGGCGTATACGATCGGGAAGTCGAGCTGCTCGTCAGTGGCACCCAGGTTATCGAACAGGTCGAAGACCTGATCCACCACCCAATCCGGACGTGCGCCCGGGCGGTCAACCTTGTTGATAACCACGATCGGGCGCAGGCCCTGGGCGAAAGCTTTCTGAGTCACGAAGCGCGTCTGGGGCATCGGGCCGTCGACGGCGTCTACCAGCAGCAATACGGAGTCAACCATGGACAGTACGCGTTCCACTTCGCCACCGAAGTCGGCGTGTCCCGGGGTGTCGACGATATTGATCCGGTAACCGTTCCATTCAATGGCGGTGTTTTTCGCCAGAATGGTAATACCGCGCTCACGCTCCTGATCGTTGGAGTCCATGATGCGCTCAGCGCCTTCATCGCGGCGGCCCAGGGTGCCGGACTGCTGCAGCAGCTTGTCGACCAGGGTGGTTTTACCGTGGTCAACGTGCGCGATGATGGCAATGTTTCTAAGCTTCTCGATCACCAGTACTTACCTTCAAGAAAATCGGAAAGGCGGCATTATACGGGAGCGCGGCCGAACAAGCGATCAGGATATGATCAAAATGTGGTCAGTTGGGCAACTGTTTCCCATCTAAAGCTCCGGTGCACGAAAAATGCGCGGCAGCTCTTTTTTGAGGCAGACAGCTTTGGCGGGGTTGCAGTATGATTGAGCCGCAGGTGTCCTCAGGGGCGGTAAATGCCGATATTGTTCCATTATGGTGCGTTCTCGATACTTATGCGCTTTATTGGTGCTTATGGAAGGCCGTTTTCAGTCTCAAATGACCGAGAATGAAGCATTTAGGGTCTTTGCGGTGCTGGCACGGAGATTGCTGTCGTTACAGCCAAGAGGTTGTAGGCCGTTTTTACAGGACTGCAGAACCACACGTCTGACAGTTTCAACAGAGTGGAGAAAGGCAAATGTCAGAGAATACTCTGAATCTGATTAAAGAAAGCGAAGCTCGCTGGATTGACATGCGTTTTACCGACTTCAAAGGTAAAGAGCAGCATTTGACCATTCCGGTTTCGGATATGGGCGATGAATTCTTCGAAGACGGTAAAATGTTCGATGGTTCTTCCATCGCAGGCTGGAAGGGAATCAACGAATCCGACATGATCCTGATGCCGGACGACAGCGCTTCCGTGCTGGATCCCTTTGCTGAAGACGCCACTGTTATCGTGCGTTGCAACATCGTTGAGCCGATGACCGGCCAGGGTTACGACCGTGACCCGCGTTCTGTTGCAACACGCGCAGAAGAATTCCTCAAGTCTACCGGCATTGCCGATAGCTGCATGCTCGGCCCTGAGCCGGAATTCTTCGTATTCGATTCTGTTGAATGGCACGCCGGTATCGGTGGCTGCGGTTACAGCATCGGTTCTGAAGAAGCTTCCTGGTCGTCCGACAAGCAGTTCGAAGGCCGCAACACCGGTCACCGTCCGCGCGTCAAGGGTGGTTACTTCCCGGTTCCGCCGATCGACTCCCTGCACGATCTGCGTGCCGCCATGTGCGATGCCATGGAAGCCATGGGCCTGACCATCGAAGTTCATCACCACGAAGTTGCCACCGCCGGCCAGTGTGAAATCGGCGTACGCGGTAACACTCTGGTGAAAAAGGCCGACGAAGTTCAGATCCTGAAGTACTGCGTGCACAACGTTGCCCACAGCTACGGCAAGACTGCGACCTTCATGCCCAAGCCGCTGGTCGGTGACAACGGCTCAGGTATGCACGTTCACCTGTCCATGAGCAAAGATGGCGTTAACATCTTCGCTGGCGACGGCTACGGTGGCCTGAGCGAAACCGCACTGTATTACATCGGCGGTATCGTCAAACACGCCAAAGCGCTGAACGCGCTTTGCAACCCGTCGACCAACTCCTACAAGCGTCTGGTACCTGGCTTCGAAGCACCGGTCATGCTGGCGTACTCCGCTCGCAACCGTTCTGCGTCGCTGCGTATTCCTTACACCACCAGCCCGAAAGGCCGTCGTGTAGAAGCGCGCTTCCCGGATCCGGCTGCCAACCCTTACCTGTGCTTCGCGGCACTGCTGATGGCGGGCATCGACGGTATCCAGAACAAGATTCACCCCGGCGATCCGGCCGACAAGGATTTGTACGACCTGCCGCCGGAAGAAGCGAAAGAGATCCCGACCGTTGCCGAGAGCCTCGACGAAGCGCTGCTGGCACTGGAAAATGATCGTGAGTTCCTGACTCAGGGCGGCGTTTTCTCCGACGACATGCTGGATGCCTATATCCGCCTGAAGCGTGAAGAGCTGGCTCGCGTCAACATGACGACTCACCCGGTAGAATTCGACCTCTACTACTCCGTATAAGCTGACAGGACCGTGCCGCTGAGGCGGCATGGGCCCTGCGGCTTGTAAAAAACCTCCTGCGGGAGGTTTTTTTGTGGCTGTGATCTGGCGTTGTTGCGAGGGCGGTCTGGTGATGGGTCGGGCTACTTTGCAGTACCAGGCTGCCCTGTTGAGGGGCGCTGGCTATCGGTTTTGTGCTGCCTTGCGCCGGTGTTTGTGAAGAAGGCACCGATTGGAGGCGGTACGGGTCTGTTTTCGGTGCACCCGGATTCGCTGCATGGGAGGGCGTCCGTCTGTGATGGTGCAAAAGGTCGCACCATTGTGGTGCGTAGTCTGATCGGTGACTAAGCTGACAGCAGGCGACCCGTTGCCGGAGTCGGCGGCGAACCGTGCGCTGCATCACGGATTTGGCCGGATTTAACGCTATCAGCAAGTTGGCGTCGATTTTGCTACTACTTATTCATTCCAGAAACAGAGTCCACTATGTTCAGGTCATCCCAGCACAAGCAGATACTTGATAACCTCAGCAAAGCCGTGATCATGCTCGACGGTTCTCTGCGCATTGTGTACATGAATCCGGCGGCCGAGATGCTGTTCGAGGCCACAATGCGCAGGCTCAAGGGCATGTCGGCCAACGAGTGGCTGGCAGCGAGCCCGGTGGAGCTGCGAGTCCTGCAGGAGTCGCTGGAGTCTGGGCATCCGTATACCAAGCGTGAAGCACGCATGGTGACCATGAGCGGGCGTGAACTGATCGTCGACTATAGCGTGAATACGATTCCCCAGGCCGGCGGCGGCCGTACCCTGCTGGTGGAAGTCGAAGCGCGTGATCGGCTGATGCGTATCGAACGCGAGGAGGAACTGCTGGCCCGCCACGCGGCGGCCCGCAACCTGGTGCGTGGTCTGGCACACGAAATCAAGAATCCGCTGGGAGGGATTCGCGGCGCTGCCCAGCTGCTGGAGCGCGAACTCAACGACGCTGATCTGCACGAGTACACCCGGGTGATCATTGAAGAGGCCGACCGGTTGCGCAACCTGGTGGATCGTCTGCTGGGGCCGCGCAAGCTGCCGCAGCTGTCGGATGTGAACATCCATGCAATTCTCGAGCGGGTGTGCAGCCTGGTCAATGCCGAGTGTGGTGGCTGGCTGACCATACAGCGCGATTATGATCCCAGCATTCCCGAATTTACCGGTGATGCCGAGCAGCTGATTCAGGCCGTGCTGAACATTGTGCGCAATGGCATGCAGGCACTGCAACGCGCCGGCACACCGCAGCCTACGTTGCAGTTGCGCACCCGGGCGATGCGCCAGGTTACCCTGGGCACCGAGCGTCACCGGCTGGTGTGTTGCGTGATGATCTGTGACAACGGCCCCGGCATACCGACGGAAATATTCAATAACATCTTTTACCCGATGGTCACCGGGCATGCAGATGGCACGGGGCTGGGCCTGTCCATTGCCCAGTCGATCATCAATCAGCACCAGGGCCTGATTGAGTGTGTGACTGAACCTGGTGAAACCCAATTCAAACTCTTTATACCGTTGGAGCTACACCATGAGAACCTCAGGTAACGTCTGGATCGTGGACGATGACCGGTCGATCCGCTGGGTGCTGGAAAAGGCGCTGGATCAGGCCGGGCTTGAGACCCAGTCGTTCGACAACGCCGACGATGTGCTGCGTCGCCTGGCCCGTGAGTGTCCCGATGCGATTATCAGCGATATTCGCATGCCCGGCACCGATGGCCTGGCCATGCTGGACAAGGTGCAGGAAACTCACCCGGAGTTGCCCATCATCATCATGACGGCGCATTCGGATCTGGAAAGCGCTGTGGCGTCCTATCAGGGCGGCGCCTTTGAATACCTGCCCAAGCCTTTTGATGTCGATGATGCGGTGGCGCTGGCACGCCGAGCCCTGGCGCATGCACGGGAGCAACAGCAGCAGAACGCGGCGGCGGAGCCGGTGGCGGTGCGGGCGACCGAGATTATCGGTGAAGCACCGGCGATGCAGGAAGTCTTTCGTGCCATTGGCAGGCTGTCCCAGTCCAATATCACGGTGCTTATCAACGGCGAATCCGGTACCGGCAAGGAGCTTGTCGCCCATGCGCTGCACAAGCACAGCCCCCGGGCCAGCCATTCGTTCATACCCCTGAACATGGCGGCTATTCCCAAGGATCTGATCGAATCCGAATTGTTCGGGCATGAAAAGGGCGCCTTTACCGGCGCTGCTGCTGCACGACGAGGGCGCTTCGAACAGGCCGATGGCGGTACCCTGTTTCTGGACGAAATCGGAGACATGCCGGCGGACACCCAGACCCGGCTGCTGCGGGTGCTGGCCGAAGGCGAGTTCTACCGCGTGGGTGGCCATACGCCGGTGCAGGTGGATGTTCGGATCATCGCTGCGACCCACCAGAATCTGGAAAAGCTGGTAGCCGACGGGCGTTTTCGCGAGGATCTGTTTCACCGCCTCAATGTGATCCGTATCCATATTCCCAAACTGTCGGAGCGACGCGAGGACATACCTCGCCTGGCCCAGCACTTTCTCGCCAGTTCGGCCAAGGAACTGAGTGTCGAGCCCAAGGTGCTCAAAGCCGATACCGAGAAATTCATCAGTCACCTGGCCTGGCAGGGTAACGTGCGCCAGCTCGAGAACACCTGCCGCTGGCTCACGGTCATGGCATCTGGGCGCGAAGTCCTGATCGAGGATCTGCCCCCGGAACTGCTGGAGCAGCAGGACCAGGGCACCACCGTGAGTTCCAACTGGGAGCAGGCACTGCGCCTGTGGACCGACCAGCAGCTGGGCTGTGGCCGCCAGGGTATTCTGGAGGAGGCGGTGCCGGCGTTCGAGCGCATCATGATTGAAACCGCGCTCAAGCATACGGCCGGCCGCCGGCGTGATGCCGCCCTGCTGCTGGGCTGGGGTCGCAACACCCTGACTCGCAAGATCAAGGAGCTGGGGATGGACAGCGATGCTGAAACGGACGAGGACGAATAGCCACTCAGTCTATGTGGCGGCATGCAGATTTTTCATTGTGAATCATGCCGCTACCGGCGCAGGATCAGAGGTTGTTGGCACAATAAGGTGATATGCGTTCGGGGAAAATGACGGGCAAGGCCGGTTTGATGGTCGCCTGGCGTCTGCATTTTCTGCCGATGTCCCGGGTTGTGTCTGAATAGACGGCCACAATCGGGGATATCAGGGATGAACAAAATATCACCTGTTCTTGCGCAGATCGCACCTACACTGGCGTTGGCCCTGAAGGGGCCTTTTGCTCCGGTGGCACATCGCTATATCGAAGATCACCTGCCGCTCGATGCCTTGACCGGCGTCGCGGATCCGCATGAGCGGCTTCGCACTCTACTTGATGATGCAAAAAAGCTGCAGCTGATAAAGGATCTGGATCAGCCGTTCCGGCTCGAATTGCAGCAGCTGGGTGTGGACCTGCAGGCACTGGAAAGTAATGCTCAGCCTGAAGGTCAAGCCGGTATCAGTCCGCAGGTTCTGATCACGGTGCTCTTCATGCTCGCCTATTTCGCCATGCTAGCGGCCATCTTCTATGTTGAAATTAGTGACGAGATGAACATGATAACGGGAGATAATTCGCTGATGGAGGAGCTGCAGATCCTCTTTGGTGTGCTGACTGCCGGCGTTTTGCAGATATTGAGTTACTGGTTTGGTGGTGTGCTGGGTAAAACGTCGCCCTGAGACTGTCCTTGGGGTAGCGGGCAGCGACATTCCAGATATCGCTGCCCGTCACCGGCGTACATTTCCGATGCTTACAGGCCCCGCTCCCGCACGCTGTCGAGCGTCAGGTCAAAACAGGTGCGCACCTTCGCGCACAGCTCGTCCACTTCCTCCCGGCTGATGATCAGCGGCGGCGACAGTACCATGCGATCGCCCACGGCGCGCATGATCAGGTTGTTTTCAAAGCAGTGATCCCGGCAAATCTGCCCGACAGCCCCTGCGTCCGTGAAGAATGTTCGGCTGGCCCGGTCCTTCACCAGGGCGATGCCGGCAATCAGCCCCACCCCCTCGATATGGCCGGCCAGCGGATGCGATTCCAGTACGGCGCGCAGGCGCTGCTGGAAATAGGGTCCGATATCATCGGCGACATAATCCACCAGGTTTTCCTGCTTCATGGTGCGGATGTTGGCGATGGCCACGGCAGCGGCCACCGGGTGCCCGGAATAGGTAAAGCCGTGATAGAACTCGCCACCTTTCTCGATCAGGCTGGCGGCAACACGATCACCCACGGCCACGGCCGAGATGGGCATGTAGCCCGATGACAGCCCCTTGGCCATGGACATCAGGTCGGGCTCGATACCCAGGGTCTGGGAGCCGAACCAGCTACCGGTGCGGCCAAAGCCGCAGATGACCTCGTCGGCGGCCAGAAGAACGTCGTACTTGCGGCAGATACGCTGGATTTCCTGCCAGTATCCGGGCGGTGGCATGATCACGCCGCCGGCGCCCTGGATGGGCTCGCCGATAAAGGCAGCAACCCGCTCGGGGCCGACCTGCAGAATGCGTTCCTCCAGCGCGGCGGCGGCCTCAAGAGCAAAATCCGTTTCGCTCAGGTCCGCACCCTCGCCGTACCAGTAAGGTTGGCGGATATGCTCGATATCCGGCACAAAGGGGCCGCCCTGGCGATGCATGGGTGTCATGCCGCCAAGACTGGTGCCACCAATGGTGCTGCCATGGTAGGCGTTCTCCCGGCTGATCAGTACGGTTTTCTGCGGCTGGCCCTCTAGTGCCCAGTAGTGACGAATCATGCGCATCAGCGTATCCACCGCTTCGGAGCCTGAATTGGCAAAGAAGATATGGTTCAGATCCCCCGGTGTCACGCTGGCGATTTCCTGGGCCAGCACGGCGGCGGGCGCCGTAGTGGTCTGGAAAAAGTTGTTGTAGTAGGGCAGCTCCTCGAGCTGGGTTTTGGCGGCGTCAATCAGCTCGCGTCGACCATATCCGAGGTTGACGCACCAGAGTCCCGCCATGCCATCCAGAATCTTGTTGCCTTCTGAATCCCACAGGTACACCCCTTCACCGCGCACCATCACGCGGGCCCCCTTGCGATTCAGGGCCGCGGTGTCGGTGAAGGGGTGCAGATGGTGGCGGGCATCGATCTGTTGAACCGCGCTCGTGAGGTTATTGCCGGATTCGGTGTCGATCGGTTGCGAAGCTGGATTCGCGGCGCTGGCTGACATGCTGTACCCCCTGGTATGTGTTCGAATGGGTCGCCGGTGCGGTATGCACACTGATATGGGCGTCCCTGAGTGACCATTATTTTGTGATCACAAAATTACGAAAGTCAATGGGATTTTGAGATCACTATATGTGCGGCAGCGCTACGATCACTGTCGGCAAGGGGGTCGGGGCGGGAGGCAAGGATCAGAGGGGGGCACTGTTCGTCCTGGGTTCGATAACGTCCTGAAAAAGCCCGGAGCTGGTGACAAAACCAATGCCGTCACGGATGTCGGCGCTGATGGCCAGGCGCAGTGCAAAGGCATCGCGGCGGCGAATGGCGTCCAGGGCTTCGTTGTGGCGGTCGATCTGGTAGTGCCCCGCCAGCTGTGCGGTGGCCAGGCGCATGAAGGGCCCGAGTTGCAGCCACAGGCTTTCGATCAGAGCCACGGTGACCTGGTGGGGGTTGCTGCTGTACAGAGTGCGGTGGAACTGTTGATTGCAGATGCTCACCTGGGCATGGTCGCCGCGATCGTAAGCGGTATCCACGAGGGCATCCAGGCGTTCCAGTTCCGCCAGGCAAGCACTGTCGATGTAGGGCATGGCGCGTTCGGCGGCGTGGGATTCCAGTGCTACCCGGGCTTCGAGCAGCTCCTGAAATTTCATGGCGGTCATTTTCGGCACCAGCACCCGGCGGTTGCCCTGGATTTCCAGCGCGCTTTCGGCGGCCAGTTGGCGCAGTGCCTCGCGCACCGGCATCGGACTGACCTCCAGGGTTGAGGCCAGTTCGCGGATGGTCAGCGCGCGCCCCGGCGGGATTTCTCCACACATCAGCGCATGGCGCAGGCTCTGGTAAACCTTCTGGTTCACCGTCGTGGCGGGGTCCTGGCCTTCGAGGCTCAGCTTCAGTGGGGCTTTGTGTTTCATGTCGGCCTGATAGTGATTGAGTCTGCGCCACAGTGTAACCCGGCGGGTGGGCGGATTTCACAGCTCCGTGCAGTCATGGGGGGAGCAATAGTTGCCTGCTTCTTTGCAGGGTGAATCATAGTATTGAGATCACAGCGAGCTTTATACCCCCTAGTAGGTATAGCCATGCGCCTTGAGTCTGAGCTTACAATGTGATCACATTAATTCCCATGCATGGTGTGCAGTTATGGGAAACCCTGAGCGCCTGAGCCTGTTTGGGTGGGCGCTGTACCTCAGGGGAGAGATTCCCGCCGGAGTCAGAGTCCGGCTCCCGGTAAAAACAACACAGAGGTCTACCGCATGAACTTCAGAACCACCACGCTTGCCGCTGTCCTGGGGTGCACCCTGTCTGTTGCGGCAGGTGCCGAGCAGCAGGTGCTGAATATTTACAACTGGTCGGACTATATCGCTCCCGAGGCCATCAGCCGCTTCGAAGCAGAAACCGGCATCAAGGTGAATTATGACGTTTACGACTCCAATGAGGTACTGGAGGCCAAACTGATGTCCGGTCACAGTGGCTATGATCTGGTGGTACCCACCGGGGCTTTCATGGAGCGTCAGATCAAGGCGGGCATTTACGCCGCCGTGGATCGTAGCCAGCTGGGCAATTACGACCAGCTGGATGCGCAGCTGCTGCAAACCGTGTCCCGCCATGACCCGGACAACAGCCATGGCGTGCCCTACACCTGGGGCACCATTGGTATCGGCTACAATCAGGACCTGCTCAGTCAGCGCCTCGGCGATGTGCCGGTCAGTTCCTGGGATCTGATCTTCAAGCCGGAGCTCGCCGCCAAGGTAGCGGATTGTGGCATCGCCGTACTGGATTCCCCTGCAGAAGTGGTAGCCGTGGCGCTGAACTATCTGGGACTGGACCCCAACAGCGAAAGCAAGGATGACCTGCAACAGGCGGAAACCCTGCTGGCCGCGGCCCAGCCGCACATCAAGTACTTCCATTCCTCGCAGTACATCAGCGACCTGGCCAATGGCGAGATCTGCGTTGCGGTGGGATACAACGGCGACGTACTGCAGTCCCAGGACCGTGCCGTCAGTGCAGGGCAGGGTGTGAAAATTACTTACAGCATTCCGGCTGAAGGCACCCTGGCCTGGTTCGATCTGATGGCTATCCCGGCGGATGCGCCCAATCCCGAGGCGGCACACCGCTTCATCAACTATGTACTGCAGCCGGATGTGGCCGCGGGCATCTCCAACTTTGTATATTACGCAGTGCCCAACAGTGGTGCCGAGCCGCTGCTGAATGAGGATGTGCGCAGCAATCCCGGTATCTACCCGTCGGAAGAGGTGAAAGCCGGTCTGTTTTCCCAGAATGCCCACAGTGCCCGTTTTGATCGTCTGTTGACCCGTTCATGGACCCGCATCAAAACCGGCCATTAATTGTGTGCCGCCGGGCCCGGGCCCGGTGGCGTTCGTTGATGCAATCTGTGAGGATTTCTCCATGCAACTCAATGACTCTCTGCAGCAGTCTGTTTCTGAACCCAGTGAAGCACTGCCGCCCTGGTCCCGGCCCGGCGCCGAGCCCTTCGTGCGTATCGAAAATGTCAGCAAGAATTTTGGCGACTTCACCGCCGTGGATAACATTTCGCTGGATATCTACCAGGCCGAGCTGTTCTGTCTGCTGGGCGGCTCGGGCTCGGGCAAGAGTACCCTGCTGCGGATGCTGGCCGGATTCGAGGCGCCCAGCAGCGGCCGGATTCTTATCGATGGCCAGGATATCCTGGCGGTGCCGGCCTGGAAGCGGCCGGTCAACATGATGTTCCAGTCCTATGCGCTCTTTCCGCACCTGTCGGTGGAGCAGAATGTGGCCTTTGGCCTCAAGCGGGACGGCGTGCCCCGTGCCGAGGTGAAGCAGCGCGTGGCCGAGATGCTGGATCTGGTTCAGCTGGGGCACCTGGGGCGGCGCAAACCGCACCAGCTGTCCGGCGGCCAGCGCCAGCGTATTGCCCTGGCCCGGGCGCTGATAAAGCGTCCCAAGCTGCTGTTGCTGGATGAACCCCTGGGGGCGCTGGATAAAAAACTGCGCGAGGAAACCCAGTTTGAGCTGATCAATATTCAGCAGAACCTGGGGGTGACCTTTATGGTGGTGACCCACGATCAGGAAGAGGCCATGACGCTCTCGACCCGTATCGGGGTCATGGACCAGGGGCGCATCGTACAGGTGGGTGAACCTCACCAGGTATACGAGTATCCGCAGAGCCGCTTTGTTGCCGACTTTGTGGGCTCGGTCAACCTGTTCGAAGGCCTGATCAGCGAAGATGAAGTGGACTCCGTGCGTATCCGCTCGGAACAGGCCGGGGCCGAGCTGTTCGTCAATCACGGTATCAGCTGTACCCTGGGCCAGAAGGTCTGGGCGGCGGTACGGCCGGAGAAAATGCGCATTTCCCGCACCCGGCCGGCGGACGGTGACAACTGCATTCGCGGCCAGGTGGATGAGGTGGCCTATATGGGCAGCCTGTCGGTGTTTCGCGTGCGCCTGGTCAGCGGCCAGATGGTACGTGTCACCAAGCCGAACATGGCCCGGCGCTTTGACGAACGCATCCAGTGCCGGGACGAAGTGTTCCTGAGCTGGGGGGCGGACAGCTGCGTGGTACTGGCATCATGAGCAGCCGCGAGTTTATAACCCCGCTAACCCAGACGCCCTCCGGCGCCAGGCGCCAGGCTGTAAAGTGGCTGCTGGCAAAACTGGCCCCCGGCAAGACCCTCGTGGCCTCGATTCCCACCTTCTGGCTGGCGCTGTTTTTCCTGATTCCCTTTGCGGTGGTGTTCAAGATTTCCCTGGCGGAGCCTGCCATCGCGGTGCCGCCCTACAGTTCGCTGTTTGAATGGGATGCGGACCTGGCCCTGGCGACGCTGCAGCTGAACCTCGGCAACTATCTGTTCCTGTTCGAGGACGCGCTCTATCTGGATGCTTACCTGAATTCCATCAAGGTGGCGGCGATCTCCACCTTTGTCACGCTACTCATCGCCTATCCCATGGCCTACATGATTGCCCGCAGCAGTCCATCGAACCGGGTGATTCTGCTGTCGCTGGTGATACTGCCGTTCTGGACTTCCTTTTTGCTGCGGGTTTACGCCTGGATGGGATTTTTGAAAAAGAATGGAGTGGTGAACGAGCTACTGATGTCCATGGGGCTGATTGATCAGCCGCTGGTCATGCTGCAGACCGACTTCGCCATCTATATCGGCATCATTTATACCTATCTTCCGTTCATGGTTCTGCCACTGTACAGCACTCTGGAAAAGCTCGATGGCAGCCTGCTGGAAGCCGCCGAGGACCTGGGCTGCAAACCCATGCAGAGATTCTTTCTGGTGACGTTGCCGCTTTCCATGCCCGGAGTTCTGGCTGGATGTCTGCTGGTGTTTATCCCGGCCCTGGGGGAATACGTCATTCCGGCGCTGCTTGGCGGCTCCGATACGCTGATGATCGGTCGGGTACTTTGGGACGAGTTTTTCCTCAATCGCGACTGGCCAAGAGCCTCGGCGGTAGCGATTCTGATGCTGCTGTTCCTGGTGATGCCCATCATGTTATTGCGAAACGCCCAGGGGCGACGGGAGGATAGAGCATGAAACTGCGTAAACCGGGATTTTTGCAGCTGTCGTCCTGGCTGGGGTTTGCCTTTCTCTATGCCCCCATTATTTCACTGATCATCTACAGCTTTAACGCCTCCAAGCTGGTGACTGTCTGGGGTGGCTTTTCCTTAAAGTGGTACAGCGCCCTGCTGGCCAACGAGCAGATTATCGATGCCGCCATCGTCAGTCTCAAGGTGGCTGTGATCAGCGCCTCCCTGGCGGTGGTGCTGGGCACCCTGGCGGGGTTTTGCCTGTCGCGCTTTGGCCGTTTTCGTGGTCGCTTGTCGTTGTCGGGCATGATTACCGCGCCGCTGGTGATGCCCGAAGTCATTACCGGCCTGTCCCTGCTGCTGCTGTTTGTGGCACTGGAAGGCATGTTCGGCTGGCCGGCCGGGCGCGGCATTACCACCGTGATCATTGCTCATGTCACCTTCTGCATGGCCTATGTGGCGGTGGTGGTGCAGTCGCGTCTGGCAACGCTGGACGAGTCGCTGGAGGAGGCGGCCATGGATCTGGGGGCCAAACCCTGGACACTGTTTTTCCTGGTCACGTTGCCGCTGATATCGCCGGCGCTGATCTCCGGCTGGCTGCTGTCCTTTACGCTGTCGCTGGATGATCTGGTTATTGCCAGTTTTGTGTCCGGCCCGGGCAACAGTACCCTGCCAATGGTGATCTTTTCCAAGGTACGCCTGGGGGTTACCCCCGAGATCAATGCTTTGGCGACCCTGATGATACTGGTGGTGGCGCTCAGCGTTCTGGCGGCCACCTGGCAGCTGCGCCGTCAGTCGCGCAGTGCGCACAACCTGACCTGAACATGATGATGACGCTGGAGTAACAGGCAATGAAAATCGGCATTCTTGAAACCGGCACCAGCCCCGAGGCACTGGCGGCGGAATATGGCAGCTACGCTGACCTGTTCGTGCGCATGCTCAGGGCGGTGGGACCTGAACTGTGTTTCGAGCGCTTTCGCGTAGTGGACGGCGTGTTCCCGCATTCGCCCGACCTGTGTGATGGCTGGATTATTACCGGCTCGCGCCATGGTGTGTACGAGGATTTGCCCTGGATGCGGGACCTCTGCGATCTGATCGTGCAGCTGGCGGAGCAGCGCAGGCCCTTGCTGGGTATCTGTTTCGGGCATCAGATCATTGCCCAGGCACTGGGCGGGCGGGTAGAAAAATCCAGTCGCGGCTGGGGCCTCGGCGTGCATCGTTATCAGCTGGTGGGGCCCTGCAATGGTCTGGGTGGGCGGGGTACCGACCTGGTTCTGAATGCGCTGCATCAGGACCAGGTAGTACAGAAGCCGGCCCGGGCCCAGGTTTTCGCCAGCTCCGACTTCTGCCCCTACGCAGGATTGCGCTATGGAGATTCGGTGCTCAGCTTCCAGGCTCACCCCGAGTTCACGCTGGGGTATACGGCAGCATTGCTGGATGCAGTCAAAGGTGAGCGCCTGCCTGTGACCCTGGCCGAGGAGGCGATGCAGGGGTTGCTGGCGGTGGATGCGCCCAACGACTCGGTGCGGGTGGCGCGCTGGCTGCTGGATTTTTTCCGTCAGTCCGACGCAATGCCTGCGACGGGTGTCGAGTCTGGCTGTGCGCCTGCGCACGTTTTCTGAGGCTGGCGGCATGACCTGTACGAGTATGGCCGAACTGGCCGTTGCCAGTGTCTGGCCGCGGGAAGTGGCTCAGCTGATTGATCATCTCCGCCAGCCAAGTTTCCCCCAGGCGCTGGCCGCAGCGCTGGGGCGGCTGGTGCATTTTGATACGATGCTGCTGGCGGTCTACCGTGAGGGGGACAGGCCCCGGATGCTGTATCCGCGGGAAAGTGACCCCCGCAGTGCTGCCATGTGCCGTTATCTGAATGAAGCCTACGTGCTGGATCCGGTGTTCAATGCCGTACGCGAAGGCATTCGCCCGGGTGTGCAGCGTTTGGTCGAGATCGCGCCGGACTCGTTCGAGCAGAGCGACTACTACCGCAGCTGTTACCGCGAGTTCGGACTGATCGACGAAGTTGTGCTGTTTGTGTATCCGGAGCCCGGTATCGCCTTCACCGTGTCCATCGGCCGGCGGCAGGAACTGGGGTCGGTGACGCGGGCGGAACGCCAGGCTCTGCAGGCGCTGTTTCCGGTTATCAGTGCCCTGGTGAAACAGTTCTGGCTGGTGCAGTCACACCGCTATCTGAGCGAGCGCAAGTCCGGGGGCACCCTTGCCCAGGCGCTGGACACCTTCGGCTGCGGTATTCTGACGGCCCGTGAGCAGGAGGTCGCCGGGCTGATACTGCAGGGTTTCTCCACCAATGCCATCGCGGCCCGGCTGCATATCAGTACCGGTACCGTGAAGGTGCACCGCAAGAATATGCATGCCCGTCTTAACACCTCGACCCAGTCGGGACTGTTTTCGGTCTTCCTCGACCATCTGGCCCTGCTGGCGCCGATCTGACAGAGGTTCTTGCCGTGGGCTCTGCCGTGGTCGGTTTTTGCGCGGTAGAATAAGCCCCTTTGCGTTGTCAGGAAGCACCGCCATGCGCTATCAGGGACGCATCACCCGCTGGAAAGACGACCAGGGTTTTGGCTTTATCACCCCCGATGGCGGCGGCGAGCCGGTGTTTGTACATATCAAGTCCTTCGCCAGCCGCCGGTTGCGCCCCTCGGAACAGGATGTTGTCACCTATGCGCTGGGGGTCGGCGACAGAGGCCGCCCCCAGGCGCTGAAGGTCAGCTATCCCGGGGAGCGGCGTGCAGCACGTACAGCGAAGCGCCCGGCTGGCAATGGTACGCTCGGGCTGCTGTTCGCCGGAGTATTTCTGGGGTTTATTGCCGTTGCCGTGATGGTGGGCAAGCTGCCACTGCTGTTGGCTGTTGTCTACCTGCTGATGAGTCTGGTGGCCTGGATCGCCTACGCCCTGGACAAGACGGCGGCGCAGAAGGATCAGTGGCGTATCCAGGAAAGCACGCTGCACCTGTTTGCGCTGCTCGGCGGCTGGCCCGGCGCCATGGCCGCGCAGCAGGTCCTGCGTCACAAGTCGAAAAAAGCCTCCTTTCGCTTTGTCTTCTGGCTTACGGTCGGCGCCAACTGTGTTGCGCTGCTGTGGCTGTTGTCTGCCTCGGGTTCCGTGATACTGCAGGCCATTGCCGGCGTGCTTTAACAGGCTGTTGAAACTCTGCTTGCATGGCCAATACGGCGTTAAAAATCACCTCACAGGCTTTGCCTGAACGTACTTTAGTGCGGCCCCGCAGGGGTGAGCAGAGCGGCTAACATTCTCATTTACACCAGGTAAACTGCGGCTTTTCGGAGATTTTTGCCTTGTCTTGACGGCTTCGCTGACGCTTTTCAACACCCTGTTAAGCGTAACCAGGCAGGTCAGTGGAATAGTCCGTGTTGGAGTATCCTGTTGTGTGAGTCCTAACGACAGGCAGAGTGACTCCAGCGCAGGGCGGAGGATGACGTTATTGGACTCAACAGTTACACTGGACCAATAACCCATCAAGTTGTACGGATAGTGGCACTTATATGACCAGTCATGTCTTCGCGTTTGAAAAGACCCTGACCAACAAGACCAAGAAGGATGTGCTGGCCGGCAAGATCCTTGAAATGATTTTTACCGGCCTGTTGCGCGATGGCGATGTCATGCCAAGCGAGCGGGAGCTGGGTAACATGTTCGGCGTCAGCCGTGAAACGGTAAGGGGCGCACTGGGCATGGTTGCCGCCTATGGCCTGATCAGCGTTTCCCACGGTGCCAAGACGCGCGTTAATCGTACCGAGGAGTTGTTGCAGCGTTGCACGCAGCTGTTGCCGGAGCTTGGCTCGGTGGAGATCAACAACTACGACGTCAATGCCGTGTTCGATAGCCGCAAGGTGATCGAGGCTGCCGTCGCTCGCAAGGCCGCGGTTTCCATCGACAAGGACGGATTGCGGGAACTGCGAAAGTTGCTCGATCAGCAACGGCAGATGTTTGATGAGCCAGTGCACTTCCAGCTGTCGGATCAGCGCTTTCACAAGCTGATTTCCCAGTACTGCCACAATGAAATCTTGCTCAAGTATACCGAGGATCTCTATGCGTATGGGCTGCATTTCAGGCGCCTGGTCATGCAGACAAAGGGCGCGATAGAGCGCAGCTACCTAGAGCATGAAGCCATTTACGAGGCTCTCGCGGCCGCAGACCCGGACCAGGCAGAGCGGGCGATGTTGCGCCATATAGATAGCGTCTATCAAACCACGGTTGAAGCCATGCAGTCGCCGGCCTGATACCGCACACGGCGGGGCCACGCCCTGCCTCAGTTTCTTGTCCCGTGTTGCGCCATCTGTGTGGTGGCTGCGGCTGTATCCGATACCGTCTTTAATAGAGTCCTGCCACAGGCCTCATCCTGCCTGCACTGGCCACGCTGTACTACGCCAACCTCTCAATGCTTCTTGTGCCCCCGTTTTTTCTGTTGACCTTATTTTAAGTCATCTGGTACAGTCTGCGTACCAGTGGGCCAGATGATATTGCATCACCTGGTTCAGACAAGCGGCTGCCACGACAGCCAATCGAATAGCGCAAGCGAGAGAGCCCTTGATGCAAAACAACAAACCGACGGTGGCGCTGACGCTGGGTGATCCGGCAGGCATAGGTCCCGAGCTGATCGCCAAGTTACTGAGCAAACCCGAGCTGCAGGAGCAGGCCAATATCGTCCTGATCGGGGATGCCTGGCTCTGGGAGCAGGGCCAGAAAATTGCCGGTGTGCAGGTGGACCTGGTGCCGGTTCCATCCCTGAAACAGGCGCGCGAGTCTGCACACCTGGGGCGTCCGTTGTTCGTTGCCGTGGACACGGTGGCACCGGAGCAGGTGCAGACCGGCCTGGCACAGGCGTCAGGCGGGGCTTCCGTTTTAAAGGTACTGGATCTCTGTCTGGCGGCGGTCAGCCAGCGCGATATCGATGCGATCTGTTTCGCGCCTTTGAACAAGCATGCGATGAAGCAGGCCGGCATGCCGTTCGAGGATGAGCTGCACTACTTTGCCGACTACCTGAAAGTTGACGGATTCTTTTGTGAATTCAATACCCTGGGCGGTCTCTGGACATCCCGCATTTCATCCCACGTGCCCTTGAAGGATGTACCACAGTATCTCGACAAGTCGCGGATCAAGGACGCCAGCCGGCTGATCTATCGCTCGCTGAAAGCCGCCGGCGTGGACGCGCCCGCGGTCGCGGTGGCGGCACTGAATCCCCACGGTGGTGATGGTGGCGTCTGCGGTCGTGAGGAGATCGATATCATCGCACCGGCGGTGGAGGAGCTGAATGCCGAAGGTCTTCCAATTCAGGGACCCTTCCCGGCGGATACCATTTTCATCAAGGCGCGCGACGGCGAATACGATGCCATTGTCACCATGTATCACGACCAGGGCCAGATCGCGATCAAGCTGCTGGGGTTTGAGAAGGGCGTGACGGTGCAGGGTGGTTTGCCGGTGCCGATCACTACGCCGGCCCATGGCACCGCCTACGATATCGCCGGGAAGAATCGCGCCAGCGTCGAGGCCACCCTGCAAGCCTTCCATATCGCCTGCCGGATGGGTGCTACCTACCGCGCAACGGCACTTTGACAAAATAAAAACTGGAGTTTCACTAGATGAAAATCACCAAAGTACGCGCACGTACCTTTGAATGGAAAGGTCACACCGTTCCGCCCCAGGCCAATTTCTGTTCCAACGCCATGGATCAGCTGTGGGATCGCGGCGACTCCATGGGAACCTTCCGTTTCCACGGCTGGACTGTAGTGGAAATCGAAACCGATGAGGGTCATGTTGGTATTGGTAACGTGGCCCTGGCGCCGCGTATCGCCAAGGCGATCATTGATCAGTACCTGGCCCCGCTGGTGATCGGACATGACCCGTTCGACTATGAATACCTGTGGCAGCGGATGTACCGTTCGACCCATGCCTGGGGCCGCAAGGGAGTTGCGATGGGCGCTATCTCCGCGATTGATATCGCGCTCTGGGATCTGATGGGCAAGGCGACCGGGCGTCCGGTGTTCAAGCTGCTGGGCGGACGCACGAAAGAGAAGATCCCCTGCTACGCATCGAAACTGTACCGCACTGACCTGAAAGAAATGCAGGAAGAGGCGCAGAGCTACCTGGATCAGGGCTTCACCTCCATGAAGATGCGCTTCGGCTATGGCCCCAAAGACGGTCCCCAGGGTATGCGCGAAAACCTGAACAGCGTCGCGGCCGTGCGTGAGGTGATCGGTGACGATGTCGATCTGATGCTCGAGTGCTACATGGGCTGGAACCTGGAATACACCAAGCGCATGCTGCCCAAGCTGGAAAAATTCGAGCCACGCTGGCTGGAAGAGCCGGTGCTTGCCGATGATATTGACGGCTATGCCGAGCTGAATCAGCTGACCTCCATTCCGATCTCCGGCGGCGAGCATGAATTTACCAGTTACGGCTTCAAGCAGCTGCTCGACAAGAAAGCGGTGTCGGTTATCCAGTACGACACCAACCGTGTCGGCGGTATTACGGCAGCCCACAAGATCAATGCTCTTGCCGAAGCCTACAGCGTGCCGGTTATTCCCCATGCCGGCCAGATGCACAACTACCACCTGACCATGTCGACCCTGGCATCGCCGATGTCCGAGTACTTCCCGGTACATGACGTCGAAATTGGCAACGAGCTGTTCTATTACATCTTCGAAGGCGATCCCACGCCGGAAAACGGCTTTATTGACCTCGATGAAAACAAGCCAGGCCTGGGCCTGACTATCTCTACCAAGTATCTCGACCAGTTCAACATCATCGAATAAGGAGCCCGGCATGAGAATCGTCCAGATCAAACATTCCCGTGGGCTGCGGGCCGCTATCGTCGAGAGCCGGGATCAGCTGCGAATCATCGATTTCGACGGTGGCACCTATGCCCTGGCCCAGGCCGCCATTGCTGAAGGCGTGTCGCTGGAGGAGCTTGTCCAGCGACACTGTAGCCATGAGCTGATGGACTACAAGCAGGTGATCGACCGCCAGCAACTGCTGGCGCCAATTACCCATCCGGATCCTGCGCACTGCGTGGTAACGGGCACCGGGCTGACACATCTGGGCAGCGCGGATACCCGCAGTGCCATGCACAGCAAGCTGGAGGGTGAGGAGTCGGGCCTGACCGATTCGATGAAGATGTTCAAGCTGGGGCTGGAGGGTGGCAAGCCCGCCGTTGGCCAGGTGGGTGCCCAGCCAGAATGGTTCTACAAGGGGGACGGCGGCATCGTCGTGTCACCGGAAGCGGCGCTGCCGGTGCCGGCCTTTGCCGAAGATGCCGGCGAGGAGCCTGAACTGGTCGGGCTCTATGTCAACGCGCCGGACGGCACGCCCTGTCGGGTTGGCTTCGCCATCGGCAACGAGTTTTCCGATCACGTGACCGAGCGCGGCAATTACCTCTGGCTAGCCCATTCCAAACTGCGGGCCTGCAGTTACGGCCCGGAGCTGCTGATCGGCGAACTGCCGGCCAGCATGGAAGGTGAAAGCCGCATAGTGCGCAATGGCGAGGTAATCTGGCGCAAGCCCTTCCTCACCGGCGAGGAGAACATGGCGCACAGCATCGCCAACCTGGAGCACCACCATTTCAAGTACAGCCAGTTCCGCCGGCCCGGCGACCTGCATGTGCACTATTTCGGCACCGCGACTCTCAGCTTTGCCGATGGTATCCAGACCCGAGACGGTGACCGCTTCGAAATCGAACAGCCGGCCTTCGGTCGTGCGCTGCGCAACCC
>JBFGZM010000015.1:0-20333 GCA_041586815.1 Marinobacterium sp.
TCCCAGAAAAAGATCACCATATCGATCCGCTGATCGACCAGCATGGCACCGATCTGCTGATCGCCACCCAGCGGGCCACTGATCAGCTTGTTGATAGGGACCTGTAACTCACGCTCCAGCAAAAGGCCGGTGGTACCGGTGGCATGGAGCTGGTGCTGGCTTAACTGCTGCAGATTCTGCTGCGCCCAGTCAATCAGCTCGTGCTTCATGTTGTCGTGGGCAATCAGCGCGATGCGCTTGAGCGCCGGCATCTGTATCACTTTTTGCTGCATTGGGTCTCCCTCAGGACTGGCAGGAGCTGAGGCGAAGCCTCAGCGTCCTGCCTCTTCAGCCAGCGCACGGCGCTTGTCGTTGAAGTACTTGATCAGGCTGCGGGTGGAGCTGTCGTGCTTGTCCGATACGGCATTGCCGGTCAGCTCCGGCAGGATCTGCTTGGCCAGTGTCTTGCCAAGCTCGACGCCCCACTGGTCGAAGGAGCAGATATCCCAGATCACGCCCTGGACGAAGATCTTGTGTTCGTACAGCGCGATCAGGGCACCCAGGGTGCGGGGGTCGAGACGTTCCAGCAGCAGAGTGTTGGTCGGACGATCGCCTGCGTGGACCTTGTGCGGAATCAGCGCATCGATGGCTTCGGGTTTCATGCCCTTGGCTTCCAGGTCCCGGCGTACCTCGGATTCGCTGATGCCGTTCATCAGGGCTTCCGTCTGGGCGAAGAAGTTGGCCATCAGGTTTTCATGGTGGCCGCGCACCGGGGTACTGCTTTCAATGGAACCGATGAAATCTGCCGGCACCACGGTATTGCTCTGGTGCAGGTACTGATAGAAAGCATGCTGGCCGTCGATACCCAGGGATCCCCAGATAATCGAACCGGTGCTATAGGGCACGGGCTTGCCGTTGCGATCCACCGACTTGCCGTTACTTTCCATCTCGGCCTGCTGCAGATAGGAGGCAAAGCGGGCCAGGGGCCAGTCGTAGGGCAGAATGGCCTGGGATTGCCGGCCCAGGAAGGTGCTGTTCCACAGGCCGATCAGTGCCAGCAGTACCGGGGCATTTTTCTCCAGCGGCGAATCGCGGAAGTGGATGTCCATCTCGTGGGCGCCGGTGAGCAGCTCTTCAAACTGCTTGAAGCCCAGGCACAGGGCGATGGGCAGACCGATAACGGACCACAGCGAGTAGCGCCCGCCGACCCAGTCCCACATCTGGAAGGTGTTTTCCGGCTTGATACCAAAGGCCTTGACTGCCTCATGGTTGCTCGAGACGGCCACAAAGTGGCTGCCGACGGCGCGTTCGTCAAAGGCCGAGGACATCAGCCAGTTGCGTGCGGTCTGGGCGTTGGTCATGGTCTCGCTGGTGGTGAAAGTCTTGGAGGCCACCACGAACATGACACGCTCAGGGTTGAGCGGACGCAGCACGTTGGCGATCTCGACACCATCGACGTTGGATACGAAGTGCACCTTGACGCGGTCGTCGGCATAGCGACGCAGTGCCTGGGTGACCATGCGCGGGCCCAGGTCAGAGCCGCCGACACCGATGTTGACCACATCGGTGATGCGCTTGCCGGAATAGCCGCGCCACTCGCCTTTGCGTACCGAGTTGACGAAGGCCTTCATGCGGCCGAGTTCATGGTTGACCGCTTCCATGACATTCTTGCCATCGAGGTAAACCGGTGTGTTGGTGCGGTTGCGCA
The DNA here is from genome assembly GCA_041586815.1 of Marinobacterium sp. GTDB lineage: Bacteria > Pseudomonadota > Gammaproteobacteria > Pseudomonadales > Balneatricaceae > Marinobacterium_A. The sequence goes on from JBFGZM010000015.1 coordinate 1,688, forward strand.
GGGCGGTGTGCAGTACGGCGCGGTTTTCGGTGGAGTTGATGCGGTCGCCGTGGAACATGCGCTCGCGCCAGTTCTCGACACCGGCTTCCCTGGCCAGGTTCAGCAGCCCCTCGAGGGTTTCATCCGTGACCGGATTCTTGGAGAAATCCAGCAGGATATTCTGTACCTGCAGCGAATACTTCTCGTAGCGCTTGGGGTCCTGCGCGAAGAGGTCTCGCAGGTGGATATCACGGATTTCGTCGGCGTGATGTTTCAGAAATTGCCAGGCGTCAGAATCTGAGATGTTGGCCATCTCGGGCTCCTCTTATTAGGTTACCGATCAACGGTCGTAGACCAGGATGAAACTTTGTTGTGTTAATTTACGTAAATTTTATTAAATAACAAGTGCTGTTTGGTTTATGTTTCGTGTTTTTTGTTAATTATTCATGTTTTGTTAGCAAAGTATCGCCCGCTTCCAATGGCTTTCTACCCTGGGTCGCGATGCCTGCGAGGCGGGGTGCTACTGCATCAGTATGGCTGCGATGCCAAAACCTGCAAACAGCATGCAGGCGCCGCGCCGCGCCCAGGCCAGTGGCAGGCGCTGCATCAGCCAGGTACCGGCGTAGACCACTGGAACATTGGCGAGCATCATGCCAAGAGTGGTGCCGATGATCACCCAGAGGGTGGCATCGTCAAATCGTGCCGCCAGTATGACGGTGGCAATCTGGGTTTTGTCGCCGATTTCGGCGATGAAGAACAGTACACAGGTGGCGACAAAGGCACCGTAGCGCAGCACGCCGGCAGCAGCGTCGTCCTCTTTGTCGGGGATCAGTACCCAGAGGCCGACGGCGATAAAGCTCAGTCCAGTGATCCAGGGCAGCCAGGCGTGGGGTATCCATTGGGCGACCCAGGCACCAAGCCAGGCGCTGAGTGCATGATTGATCAGAGTCGCGAACAGAATGCCGGCAATGATGGCGTTGCGCCGGGTAAAGCGCGAGGCGAGAAAAATCGACAGAAGCTGGGTTTTGTCACCGATTTCGGCGATGGCGACGGCAGAGGTGGAGGCAAGCAGGGCGTCCATTGGTCAATGATCCTCGGCGGGCTGATTCAGGAATACCAGGACACAGCGAGCCGGCCCGCCAGGAGCGGCTTGTTGTGTCTCAGGTCTCATCAATCCCGCAGGACGTGACTGCCATGAGCATGGGGCTCAAGTATGTTGACAGGCACTCGGGTCGGCGCGGCCGACCGGAAGATTACTCCCCCAAAGAACGGCGCCGATTCTAGGTCAACAGGGCTTCGGGTGCAACGCCCAATATGCTTTGCCCGGCTGGCGGGTTCTTTCGCCGCTTTCGCCTGCTCCTGTCTACACTTAGCGTATCGACAGCCAGGGGCGCAGTAATGGCGAAAATTACCTATATAGAACCGGACGGTAATCGGCAGACGCTGGATGTCCCCGATGGCTGGAGCGTGATGGAAGGCGCCATCGATCGGGAAATTGACGGTATCGTGGCCCAGTGCGGTGGCGGGTGCAGCTGCGCAACCTGTCATGTGTATGTGGTTTCGGGCGAAGTGGGCGAACCGGGGGAGGAGGAACTGGAAATGCTCGAGCTGGTGGCCGCCGAACGCAAGTCCAACAGTCGCCTCAGTTGTCAGCTGGAGGTGGGCCCCGGACTCGATGGCCTGGTGGTGCAGATCCCGGAGACGCAGTACTGAGCTGCGGATTAACAACTCAAGGAGAAACGAATAATGCTACCTGATATCAAGCAGATCCTGTATGCGTCGGACCTGGGTGAAAACTCGGTACCGGCACTGCGTATGGCGGTGAAGCTGGCGATTGAAAACGGCGCCAGTGTTACCTTCCTGCATGTGGTGGAGGTGCTGAGCCCGTCCACCGAGGCGCTAATCGACACTCATTTTGAACCGGAGGTGCTGGCGCAGCTACGCAAGGCCGGGATCGAGGACCTTCGAAACAAGATGGCTGAACGGGTGGAGCGCTTCTGGGCCGAAGAGCTGCCTGCGGACAAGGTTGGTGCGCTCGGCAAGCCGCTGGTGCTGATTGAAAAGGGCAATGTCGAGGAAAAAATTCTGGCCACGGCGCGGCAAATGGACGTGGACATGATCGTTATGGGTACACGCACCCATACGGCGCTGGCAAAGATGTTTATGGGCTCCAGTGCCCAGCGAGTCATGCAGCATAGCGATCGACCGGTACTGATAGTGCCGTTGCCCGCCGACTAGCAGTGGAATCCACGGGGGGGACGGCGTATGCTGGCGCCCCCGACTTTAATGCTCCCGGAACACCGATGCTCAGCTATCGTCACGCTTATCATGCCGGCAACTATGCCGATGTCCTGAAACACCTGGTTCTGGCCCGTACTCTCGAATACATGACCTCCAAGGACAAGCCGCTACTGTATCTGGATACTCATGCAGGCGCCGGCGGTTATCACCTGGGTGCCGCCATGGCGCAAAAAACGGCGGAATTTGAAGAGGGTATCGGGCGTCTCTGGGGGCAGCCGTTGCCCGATGTGCTGACGCCCCTCATGACGGTGCTGCGCACGATAAACCCCAAGGGGGCGCTGGAACATTATCCCGGCTCGCCCTTGGTCGCGGCGCAACTGTTGCGGTCGCAGGATGCGCTGCGCCTGTTCGAACTGCATCCGAGCGATCATCGCTTGCTCGTCGAACGGTTTGGGCGCGATCGCCGGGTGCGGGTTGAACGCAGCGACGGCTTTGTCAGCCTCAAGGCGCTTCTGCCGCCGCCCTCCCGACGCGCGCTGATACTGATAGACCCGCCTTACGAAAACAAGGGGGATTATCGTCAGGTACAGAAGGCGGTACTGGAAGGTTACAAGCGCTTTCCGATGGGCACCTATCTGATCTGGTATCCGGTGGTGGTGCGGGCCCGTATTGACGAAATGGTACGTGGCTTCAAGAGCGCCGGTGTGCGCAACCTGTGGCAGGCCGAGCTGGGCCTGGGGCCGGACACGCCGGACTTTGGCATGACATCCAGCGGGCTCTTCATGATCAACCCGCCCTGGACGCTGCCGGGCGAGCTGAAAGAGGCGTTGCCCCAGTTGCAGGGCCTGATCGCCCCTGCGCAGGGGCGCTGGCAGCTGAATCAGTTAACGGGCGAATAGCCTGTCCTGACGGCGGGCCCTGGCCGCATTGCCGGGCTCAGTCTGCCGGGCTCAGGTGTCCGTTTTGGAAACGAAGGGCTGGGGCAGCTGAAATTCGGTCGGTTGACGGCGCATGGGACAGATGAAGTTGAGCCGGTGGGCTACCAGTAGCAGGCCTTCGCGATTCTTGTTTCCCGTACCGTAACGCGGATCACCCATGACTGGATGGCCGATATGGGCCAGGTGGCGGCGAATCTGGTGGGTACGGCCATGTTCAATGCGGATCTCCAGCACGCTGGTGTTGCGCTCGGCATCATATTCCAGCCGCGTGAAATGGGTGATGGCCGCCTTGCCATCCAGATCCAGGTCCACGCTGCCCTCCAGCGGCGCCTCTCCGAGTACCACCGCCTGATAGCCTTTCTCCACGGCGCCCTCCTGGAACAGTTTCGACAGGATGGAGGCCATCTTTTTATTGTGAGCCAGCAGGATCAGGCCGCGGGTTTCACGATCCAGCCGGTGTACCGGGTAAATCTCCCGCTTGTAGCCATAGGCGAGCTCCGCCATGCGTGGCAGTGACATGTGATCACCATAACGGGTGCCCTGGGACATCACGCCGGCGGTCTTGTACCAGAGGGTGTAACCCATGCGGTCTTCAATGGCGCTGAGCTGGGGTGGCTTGAGTTCCAGGAGGGTTTCGTCGTAGTAGAGCTCGATCCGGTCGCCGGCCTTGAGCGGGCTGTTGGCGCGGCGCAGGCGACGCTCGTGGCTTCCACGGATCAGCCAGACTGCACCCTTGTTCATGGCGTCCTTGAGGCGTTTTTTGGGCAGTCCACTGGCTTCTGCCAGGTATTCCAGGGCGTTGTCGACGGCCGCAGGCAGGGTGCGTTTCAGTTCCATGGGATCTGTCTCTTTGATGAATGGGGCCAGTATACCGGTCTTGCGGGTGCTTGAGGTGCACCAGTTGCACGCGGTGCTTCAGCGACTTGCCGTTTGCTCGGCAATGAGCAGGAATTCGTGATTGCCATCGCCGCCGGTAATGGGGCTGGGCATATAGTGCTGTACACGCAGGTCTAGAGATGCGCAGTGCTGCCGAATGCTGCTTTCAACCTGCGTATAGAGACCTGTGTCACGCACGATGCCGCCCTTGCCGATACCGCTGCGGCCCACCTCGAACTGGGGTTTGACCAGGCTGATCAGGCGGCCCCGGGTGCGGATCAGTGGCGCCAGGGCCGGCAGTATCTTGGTCTGGGAAATAAAGGAGACATCCATCACCGCCAGATCAAAACCGTCACCATCACGGCTCAGAGGCAGTAGCCGGGTTGGGTCCAGAGCGCGGGCGTTAACACCCTCCAGGCAGGTGACGCGAGGGTCGGCACGCAGGCGGGCGTCGAGCTGATCATGCCCCACCTCGATGCCGACGACAGCGGCGGCGCCATGTTGCAGCAGGCAGTCGGTGAAACCGCCGGTCGACTGGCCCACGTCGATCGCTACCAGGTCCGTAGGGTCCAGCTGCAGCTGTTCCAGAGCACCCAGCAGCTTGAGGGCGCCGCGGGAGACAAAACGATCCTGCGGATCGGTACTGATGCTGATTTCCGTATCGGCACCGAGCTTCAGGCCGGGCTTGGTGAGGGTTTGCCAGGTGTCGTTCAGCCTTGCCTGCACGCGGCCTTCCCTGATCAGGCGCTGGGCCTGGGTGCGGGAGCTGGCCAGTGCCCGGGCGACCAGTATCATGTCGATTCGCTGCATTGAAATGGAAGGCTCCGCCGTTTCTGGTAAGGGCGCCATTATAGGCGGTGAGGGCGGTGGTGCAACGCCGTAGAGTGCCTGTGTTGTCCCGGGCGCGCCGCAGAGACGTCACCGGTGGCTGAAATTTTCAACGTGCTTGGGCTACACTGCTGAAAACCTTCAGGAAGTGGACTAATGAAAGGATACCTACCGATACTGTTGCTGGCCGGTAGCTGGGGGCTGGCGTCGCCGGTGATGGCGGCCAGCGAACAGGCCATTCGCGACTGTCAGGCCAGCAGCATGAATCCGCTGGTGGTCAGTGCCTGCATCAAGAAGCTGACATCCAAAACAGCACGCATTGAGGAAATTGCATGCCGCAAGGAGCTGGAATGCTGGGGCAAGTACAATGAAGAACGCGCTCAGCGCAACTGTGCGCCTGGCTTTGGCCGGGCCGCGCAGTGGGATGCCAACTGGTGGACGCTGTGGGATGAGCAGGAAATGACCCATGTACGCTGGCGCTCGCGCCGTGAGGGTACGCTGGAGTATTACGTCGACAGTGGCGGCATGCGGCTGATTTGCGGCTTCGACCCCGAGCTGCCGCAGCGGGTGCAGGTGCAATACGGGCCTGCCGTCGGGGATGTGGGGATTGAACTCTAGGCGCCGGTCGCATGGCGACAAGGGCAGGTTTTTGAATCGCATCAAATAAAAAAGGACCGGCAGTTGCCGGTCCTTTTTTGTGCGTTGTTGCCTGTTGCCTAAATCTGAATCAGAGATCCTTGTTTTCGGCAAAGAAGTCGCGGGTTACCTGGAAAACGACCGGGCTCAGCAACAGCAGGGCGATGAGGTTGGGGATCGCCATGAAAGCGTTAAGGGTATCGGCCACCAGCCAGATGAAGTCCAGGCTCAGGACTGCACCGGCAGGTACCGCCAGAATCCACAGCACCCGGTAGGGGCCAATGGCCTTGACGCCGAAGATATACTCAATGCAGCGCTCGCCGTAGAAGGACCAGCCGATGATGGTGGTAAAGGCAAAGATTGCCAGTGCAATAGCCACCAGGTAGTTGCCAAGACCCGGCAGTGCATGGGCGAAGGCCGCAGAGGTCAGTGCCGCGCCGGACTCGCCTCCGGTCCAGATGCCGGAGGTCACGATAACCAGACCTGTGATCGAGCAGATCAAAATGGTATCGATAAAGGTACCCAGCATGGCTACCAGGCCCTGACGTACCGGGCTTTTGTTCTGTGCCGCAGCGTGGGCGATGGGAGCGGAACCCAGACCCGCTTCGTTGGAGAAGATGCCGCGCGCCACACCAAAGCGAATGGCGGCCCAGACAGCGGCACCGGCAAAGCCGCCTTCAGCCGCGATGGGCGAGAAAGCGTGGGTAAAAATCAGGTCCAGTGCGTGGGGAATCTGGTCGGCGTTGATAAACAGAACTACCAGGCCTGCCAGGATGTAGGACACAGCCATGAAGGGCACCAGCGCGCCCGCAACATGGCCGATGCGGCGGATGCCTCCGATCAGAACCGCACCCACCAGTACCATCACGATAACGCCGGTCACCCAGGTGGGCGTACCGAAGTTGGATTCCATGACGCTGGCGATCGAGTTGGCCTGTACGGTATTGCCGATGCCAAAGCCCGCGATGGCACCGAAGATGGCGAAGGCCATGCCAAGCCAGGCCCACTTGCTGCCCAGGCCGTTCTTGATGTAGTACATCGGACCGCCGACATGGTTGCCTTCTTCGTCGACTTCGCGGTATTTAACGGCCAGGACCGCCTCGGCGTACTTGGTGGCCATGCCGACGAGGGCGGTGATCCACATCCAGAACAGCGCACCGGGGCCGCCGAGGAATACGGCGGTGGCGACACCGGCAATGTTACCGGTACCCACGGTTGCTGACAGGGCAGTCATCAGGGCCTGGAACGGCGAGATTTCACCGGAGCTTTCATCGCCGCTGGCAGCCTTGCGACCCCGCCACAACAGTTTGAAACCGGTGCCCAGCTTGAGGATAGGCATCAGGCGAAGGCCCAGGGACAGGAAGAGTCCGACGCCCAGTATCAGGACCAGCATCAGCGGACCCCAGACAATACCGTTAATCTCTCCGATGATGGATTCGATCATTTCCATTAGAGGCAATTCTCCTCGTTGTTATTGTTATCACCCGTCCCCGGATAAGGGCGCGGCATGAAGGGAAACCACCCGGCGATCAGCGTAGGGTGGCCAGGATACTGTTCGACGCGACGGGCACAGAACCCCGCCGGTCTCGTGTTTCGTGTAGGAAACGAATTTCATTTTAATCAATTAATGTTTCATTTGAAGCGATTTTTCCTCTCTCGAGGAACTTTTTATATTCTGCATCGGGCACCAGGCGCCCGCCGGTGGTCCAGATCAGCTGTGTCGACTGTCCTGCAAGTGCCTCCAACCCTAGGGTGCGAAGATAGTCTGCACCCTCGCCGAGCAGGCGTGCGGGGCCCTGAATGCCGGCCGCGGCAGAGGGCTCGATGGCGATCTGTTCGGTAACCTGCAGCCGGTACAGGTCGCGGTAAAGGCTGTTGTCCGAAACCGTGTAGACGCCCGCCAGCTGGCTGCGAATACGGTTGCAAACCCATGCGGACGCCAGTCCCACCGCCAGTCCATCCGCCTCAGTCTGGCAATTCAGGCCGATATCGTAGACCGATGGAGTATTCGGATCCTGTACGCCGAGCAGTACGCAGGGCGCCTGGGCGGGCTCGGCAAAGAAGCAATGCACCGCAGCGCCAAAGACCTGTTTGAGACCAAAACAGATGCCACCGGGCGCGCCCCCCACACCGCAGGGAATATAGACCATCAGCGGGTGCTGTGAGTCGACCTGGATGCCCGCGTGCCGCAGCTGGTCCCGCAGGCGCAGCGCCGCCACGGCATAGCCATAGAACAGGCGGGGTGAATTTTCATCGTCGACGAAGTAGCCCCGGGGGTTGGCTTCGGTGTCGGCGCGCCCCGCAGCCACGGCGGCACTGTAGTCACTGGCGTGCTCGATGACGCGTACACCAAAGTTGCGCAGGCGCTGCTTTTTCCAGTCCTTGGCGTCACTCGACATGTGCACGCAGGTATCGAAGCCCAGCGCTGCGCCAATCACGCCAATGCTCAGGCCGAGGTTGCCGGTGCTGGCGACGCCCAGCAGATGCTGCGCAAAGAGCGCGCGGGCCTCGGGGCTGGCGAGCTTAAGATAGTCGTCGTCAATGTTGTGCAGAATGCCGGCGGCGAGCGCAAGGGCTTCGGCATGGCAAAGCACTTCATGGAAGCCGCCGCGGGCCTTGACGGAGCCCGCAACCGGCAGGTCATGGTCGGCCTTTAGCAGCAGCGTGCCCGGTACAGACAGCGCCTGCTGCAGTGCGGGTACGGCCAGCAGGGGGGATTCGATAAGGCCGCCGTCGGCTGACAGTTCAGGAAACAGCCGGGCCAGCAGCGGGGCGCAACGCTGCAGTCGGGCGGCGGCATCTTCAATATCCTGTAACTCGGGAGTCGGCGTGGCAGTCGTGCAGGCCGGGTTTAGCCAGAACAGTGGCTTAGCGAGGGCAAGCCGTTGCTCAATATCAGAAGCGTTTGGTATGGACACCATTGATCCTTCATTGATGACTGTATTGAGGCGCGCATTCTGGGGTCAGGCCAATGTAATCACAAGCAACGAATATTCAATGTGGTTATAGCAAATCTATAGTGAAGCGTGTGTACAAGGCAAGTGTAGTGCCAAATCGCTGCCTTGGGCCTACGCAAACCCGTTGGGCTCTGCTTTACTGTGGATTTATCCGACGCAGGCTTGGAGCCTTCGATGATCAATGCCCAGATTCTCGCCGCCCTGCGAACCTTTGAGGTGGCGTCCCGTGCCCTCAGTTTTACCCGTGCAGCCGAGCAGCTGAATGTCACTACCGGTGCCGTTAGCCAGCAGATCAAACATCTGGAGGTTCAGCTGGGTTTCAAGCTGTTTGAACGCCTGCCCCGGGGGCTGAACCTTACCAGTGAGGGGCAGCAGCTGTATCTCGTGGTGCACAAAAGCCTGCAGGACCTGGACGGTTGTGTGCAGCGCCTGCAGCGACAGATGCTGGAAGGGCAGATTCGCTTCCGATCCACGCCATCCTTGCTGTTCAAATGGCTGGTGCCGCGGTTGCATCTGTTTCAGACCGGCTATCCGGATATACGCATCGAGACCTTCGCCGAAGAGTCCTTGCTGCGGACCGAGCCGCGGGATTTTGATCTGGCAATCGATTACAGCTTTGGCGTCTATCGCGAACTGGTGGCCACGCCACTGCTGGCGGAAACCCTGTTCCCGGTGGCAAGTCCCGAGTATGTGGACACACGGGACTGGACGGATCCGGCGAGCTGGCAGGATGTGACTCTGTTGCATGATTCCATGGCCTGGAACGAGGCGCGACGGGATGCGGAGTGGCGCTTTTATCTGGACAAGGCGGGTCTGGAGGCGGTCGACAGTGATCGTGGTCATTACTTCAATCGGGCAGATCTGGCCATGGAAGCGGCCGCGGCGGGGCTGGGGGTGGCACTGGCCCGGGGTCGGCTGATCGATTCGGATCTGGAACGGGGGCGTCTGGTCTCCCTGTTGCCGGCGTTGCCTTCCTGTTGTGCCTACTACCTGATTTACCGCCCGGGGGCGCTGGATAACGCCCGAATCCGGGTGTTTTTCGACTGGCTCTGTCAGCTGCCGGACCTGGATCTGTAGGGAGTCTGTTCAAGTTGGCGCCAGGCGATTCAGAATCGATCGCTGGTATCGGTACTCAGTAGCATCTGCTGAAATTGCTCCAGGAAAATGGTTTCCGCCTGGGTCATCCTTCTTTCGCGATTCCAGAGCAGATAGACATTAACATCGACGACGCCCTCCATTGGAGGGAGCCGCCAGACCTTGCCAGCCCGGACATCGGCGGCCATTAGATGCTCCGGGAGGCAGCCAATACCGTAGCCGGCTCCAACCAGTCGCCGAATTTCATCGATGCTTGTCGAGGACGCGACGATACGTCCTGTAAATCCCTGCTGGTCACGAAAAACCGTCAGCGGAGACAGGCTGCCGCCAATCTGATCGCTCGTGAAGCTGACAAAATTCTCACTCTGCAAGTCAGACAGGCTCAGGTCGGTTCTGCCAAAGAGGCGGTGGCGTTTTCCGCAAAAATAGGCGAAGCGCTGCTGCAGCAATATTCGCTGCTCAAGCCGCTGCTGTGGTGTGCGACACAGGCTGACTCCGAAGGAGGCTGTTTTCTGCAACAGCGCGCTGACAATATCGGAACTGCGCAGTACTTCAATTTCCAGCTCCACCCTTGGGTGCTGCTGGTGGAATTCGGCGAGGAAGTCGTCGTAGCAGCGGGATTGAATTCTACTAACAGTCAGGATTCGTACCTTGCCTACCACTGTTTCTGCCGGGGCATCCAACGCCGGCCCAAGACATGACACGTTGCCATAGATCACTGCGGCGATACGCAACACTTCTTCGCCAGCCTCCGACAAGTCAAAGTGTGGTCCTCGCCGGACGGCCAGTACAGTCTCCAGTTGCTCTTCAAGCCGTTTCAAAGCCTGGCTGACTGCCGGTTGGCTCAGGTAGAGGCGAGCTGCTGCCCGGCTGATGCTCCTTTCCTGGCCGATGACGAGAAAGGTCCTTAGCAGGTTCCAGTCGAGCCTGTCATTCAGCAGGCGCCTGCCTTCGGTACTGCGTTCATGTTTTACAGATGATAACGGATCGGCTGGCGTCTTCATTATTGATCACACTTATACTGAAGTATTGAATTTGGTGCTTTTACTTATGCTAAGCGGGGGAGCATGATTTCACAATACGCCGCCGGTGCCTTCGCGGCAGTTTTATCTTCCGCGGCCAGTGTGTTGCCAGTCGGATAGCGCACAGCATGTGTGACTGAGTGCCGGGGCCCCTTGAAAAGGCCGTGGGTACTGAGCCGCGTTTGTGTAGCAGCGCTTTACCGCAGCGCTTGGCACGGCGCTCAGTGGGTGGCGGGACAAGGCTTCTATTCAAAACGAATTCGACATCGCGGTCGATCTGGAGATTTTTACATGAAGACGTTTTTCCATCCGGCACAGCGCCTGCATAGCCCGCAATCCTATCTGTCCCGAGGAAAAATGCGCAGTCCCCAGGAGCTGCCAGCGAGAGTTGACCCTTTGCTGGCAGTGGTTGAAAAGCTGGGTTATCCGATCTGTGAGCCTCGGGATTACGGGCTTTCGCCATTGGTCCAGGTGCACAGTAGCGCTTACCTCGAGTACCTGGAGACCGCCTATCAGGAGTGGCATGCTGTTCCGGAAAACTGGGGCGATGAAGTGATGTCCAATGTCTTTATTCGCGAAAATAATCCGCTGCGCGGTATTCTCGGTAAAACTGCACGTTACCTGGCTGACGGAAGTTGCCCCATTGGTGAACATACCTGGAAGGCCGCGTACTGGTCTGCACAAAGCGCTATTGCAGCTGCCCATGCGGTGAACGATGGTGAACGTTCTGCCTATGCGCTCTGTCGTCCGCCAGGACATCATGCCCGTGAGGAAGCCGCAGGCGGTTTTTGTTTCCTCAACAATGCTGCCATTGCAGGCCAGGTACTGCGCAATCAGTTCAGCAAGGTTGCGATCCTTGATACGGATATGCACCACGGCCAGGGCATCCAGGAAATTTTCTATGAGCGCGATGATGTGCTGTACGTTTCAATTCATGGTGATCCCACCAACTTTTATCCCGTGGTGGCCGGGTTTGACGATGAGCGAGGGAAGGGCCAGGGGGAAGGTTTCAACCTGAATTTGCCAATGGCGCACGGGGCTAGCGAAGCCGATTTTTTTGCCTGTCTTGACCAGGCCGAAGCTGCCCTGCGCGAGTTCTCTCCGGACGTGCTTGTGCTGTCTCTTGGCTTTGATATCTATGAACAGGACCCGCAGTCAAAAGTTGCCGTCAGTCAAACTGGCTTTGCGTCTTTAGGCCGGCGTATTCGCTCATGGGACATGCCCTGTGTTGTGGTGCAGGAGGGCGGGTATGACATTGAAAGTCTCGAGGAGAATGCCCGTCAATTCTTCAGCGGCCTGGCCGGCTGAAAGGTAAAAGTACCTTTTGGCTTGCCCCGGATGTGAGGGCGAGCTGTGTCTGTATTTTCGGCCTGTTATGGAGGTGGCTCAGGAGCTGCCGCTGGCCTTCATGCGTTTCTCACCCGCACATCCCTGTCCTCTTGCTGATGCTGCGGCCTCCGAGTGACACAGGTTGTCGATACGGCGGCCTGGTCTGGCCTGTTATGTCATCGTCAACTCACACCCGTCGAAGCCCCGGCAAGGTACCTCCTGGTACATTCTGCTATGCCTGTCTGGAAAGCGTGCCTGTGCTTCAAGCCGCCCCTAATAACTGCGAGGCTTGGTGATGTCGATAGGCAGCGCCAGCGATTCCTTGACTTCTTCCATCACGATGTAGCTTTTTGAGTTCTTCACTCCCGGCAGTGTCAGCAGCATCTCCCCCAGCAGTTCGCGGTACTCGGTCATGTCGCGGATGCGTGCCTTGAGCAGGTAGTCCGAGTCGCCGGACACCAGGTGGCATTCCATGATGTAGGGCAGCTGGGCCACGGCCTTGTTGAAGCTGTCGAAGGCATCGGGTGACTGGTAGGACAGGGCGATCTCGACGAAAACCAGCATGCTGTACCCCAGCGCCGCCGGATTGACTCGCGCGTAATAGCCCTCGATGTAACCGTCTTTCTCCAGCCGTTTCACACGTTCCATGCAGGGGGTTGTGGACAGTCCGACGCGATCCGCCAGTTCCGTATAGGAAATACGTCCTTCGAACTGCAGGGTGCGCAGGATGTTCATGTCGATTCGGTCAAGCTTGCGCTTTTTTTGACCAGACCCAATGGTTTCCATAATTATTTCCGGTGATTGTATTTATAGGCAGATTATTATCCGTATAAAAGACAAAAACGCAAAAAAATTCTGAGAATTATTCCCTATACTGCAATACATATTCTTGCTGTAGATTGAAAAATAACCAGAGGGTAGCCAAATGCGCGTAATCGTTCTCGGTAGTGGTGTCGTCGGTGTTACCAGCGCCTGGTATCTCGCCAATGCAGGGCATGAAGTCACGGTTATCGATCGCCAGTCTGCGGCGGCGATGGAGACCAGCTTTGGCAATGCCGGCCAGGTGTCGCCTGGCTATTCAGCGCCCTGGGCGGCGCCCGGCGTACCTTTCAAGGCGGTCAAGTGGCTGATGCAGGACCTGTCACCGCTGATGATCAAGCCGACGACGGATTACCAGTTTTACGAGTGGATGAGCAAAATGCTCGCCAACTGCACCGAGAAAAAATATCAGGTCAACAAGGGTCGCATGGTTCGTATCGCCGAGTACAGCCGTGACTGCCTCAAAACCCTGCGCCAGAGCATCGATATCGACTACGAGCACCGCACCGGCGGCACCCTGCAGCTGTTCCGGACCCAGAAACAGGTTGACGGTGCCGCCAAGGATATCCAGGTGCTGCGCGAGCTGGGTGTACCCTTCGCCCAGCTGGATCGTCAGGGCTGCGTCGGCAAGGAGCCGGCACTGAAATACGTACAGGACAAGATCGTCGGTGGCCTGCAGCTGCCGGGTGATGAAACCGGTGACTGCTTCAAGTTTACCCAGGCGCTGGCGGCCCGTTGCGAAGAGCTGGGTGTGAAATTCATGTACAACACCCAGATCGATGGCCTGATCATGGAGAAGGGGGATGTTGCAGGTGTGAAAACCGCTGCCGGTGTCATGAAGGCCGACCGCTACCTGGTGTGCATGGGTAGCTATAGTCCCATGCTGCTCAAGCAGATCGACATGCGTGCGCCGATCTACCCGGTGAAGGGCTACTCCCTGACACTGCCGATCATCGACGAAAGCCGCGCGCCGGTGTCCACCGTGATGGATGAAACCTACAAGGTGGCGGTGACTCGCTTCAACGACCGCATTCGCGTTGGTGGCAGTGCCGAGCTGGCCGGTTACGACCTGTCGATGCCGGAGAAGCGTCGCGCCAATGTCAACTTCGTGGTCTCCGACCTGTTTGGCGGTGGCGGTGACATGGAGCGGGCTGAATTCTGGACCGGCCTGCGCCCCATGACGCCGGACGGTACACCGATTCTGGGTGAGACCCGCTACCCGAGCCTGTACCTCAATACTGGTCACGGCACCCTGGGCTGGACCATGTCGCTGGGCTCGGCCAAGTTTGTGTCCGACCTGCTGAGCGGAAACAAGACCGATATCGACCCCGCGGGTCTGGGGATCGACCGCTACCCCTTCGCGTACGCGGGCTGATCGCGCGCCCGCGTTGCGCGCAAAGTTGCGGCTCCGGCGGCAACTTTGCGCTGGCGCTGTGGCCGGGAGGCCGCAACTTGCCGCTGACTTTTGACGGCGAATCAAGGACACTTAGGCTTGCAGTCACGGACTCCTCCGCCGGGGCTGCAACCCTAAGTCGCCTGCTGGTTGTTTTGTATCAGTATCATGGCGTTAATCGAGACTTATTCAGTACCTGAATCCCTATCAAGGAAGCAACATGGCTAACCGTAGCATCATCAATACCGAAAAAGCCCCCGCAGCAATTGGCACCTACTCCCAGGCTGTCAAGGTCGGAAATACCACTTACATCTCCGGCCAGATTCCGCTGGATCCGGCCACCATGGAAGTGGATAACGCGTCTTTCGAGACTCAGGCTGTTCGTGTATTCGAGAACCTCAAGGCAATTGCCGAAGAAGCCGGTGGATCCCTGGACCACTGCGTCAAGCTGACCATCCTGCTGTCGGATCTGGCCAACTTCGCCCAGGTGAACGAAGTAATGTCCCGCTATTTCAGCGAGCCGTACCCGGCCCGTGCCGCCTATGCCGTCAAGCAGCTGCCCAAGGCGGTAGATATCGAAGTTGAAGCGATCATGGTAACCGGCGAGTAAGGCCTGTTGCCGGGGCGGGCCTTGGCTGGTCCCGGCTGTTCGCAGCGCAATCGGCATTCGGAGGAATGAGTATGAGTCGTGCAGCCAAGGCCAGTATCGATCTGGCCGCCATCCGTCACAATTATCGTCTGGCACGTTCGCTGGCACCTGATGCCAAAGCGGCGGCCATCATCAAGGCCAACGCCTACGGTCACGGTGCCGTGGCGGTGGCCCGGACACTGGCCGCCGAGGCTGATGCCTTTGGGGTGGCCTGTATCGAGGAGGCGATGGAGCTGCGCGACGCCGGTATCGAGCAGCCTATTGTGCTGCTCGAAGGCTTTTTCGAAGTCGATGAGCTGCAGTATATTGCGCGCAACGGTCTCTGGACCGCCGTGCACAGCGAGCACCAGATTGAAGCCCTGGCGGCGGCAGACGTGCCGGCGCCGGTGAATGTCTGGCTCAAGATGGATTCCGGCATGCATCGCCTGGGAATTCCGCCGCGCGACTTTCACGCGGCCTATACCCGCTTGCGTGCCTTGCCCCAGGTGGCTGAGATCACCCTGATGAGCCATTTTGCCTGCGCCGATGATCTGGCGCAGAGCACCACTGAGCATCAGATTGCGGTCTTTGACCAGGCGGTGGAGGGTATTGATGCCCCCCACAGTCTGGCCAACTCGCCGGCAACCCTGGCCTGGCCCCAGGCGCGGCGCGACTGGTTGCGCCCGGGGTTGATGCTCTGGGGGGCGACGCCGTTTGAGGTTGCTCAGGACGAGGCGGCGAAGCTGCAGCCGGCCATGACCCTGTCGACCGAGATTATCGCCATCCATGACCTTGAGGTAGGGGATGCGGTGGGCTATGGTGCCAGCTTTGTCTGCCAGCGTCCGAGTCGCATTGCCACCATCGCCATGGGGTATGGGGACGGCTATCCGCGCCATGCGGTCAGCGGGACGCCGGTAGTGGTCAATGGTCAGCGTACCGTGACGGCCGGTCGGGTATCCATGGACATGATGACCATTGATATCACCGATATTCCGGATGCACAGATTGGCGATACCGTGGAACTCTGGGGGCGCCAGCTGCCGGTATCCGAGGTGGCACAGTTCTGCAGTACCATTCCCTATACGCTGCTGACCTGCCTGACACGCCGGGTGGCGCTGGAATACTACAACGCCTGATGCTGTTTTGAGTGTCTGGCGTGCACCACGAAAAAGCCCGCAACCGGATTACCGGCTGCGGGCTTTTTGTTGTGTCTTGCGCTATTGCCAGAAGTGAACTGACTCGACCGAACCCCAAAGCTGCTTGTGACTGCCTTGGGGCGGGTCGGGGTTCAGTTACTTCTGTGGCGGGCGACGGTTCGGGGCGGCGCCGTCGCGCGGCTTGCCACGACCCTTGTTGGGTGCGCCGCGGCCAGGGCCGTTCGGACGGCGGCTTCCGCGCGAAGGTGCGCCACGATCCGCGTCCGGCGTTTCGCCAGCCGGGTGGATGTTCAGACGCTGACCGCAGACGAAGGCTTTCTTCAGTACCTGCATGACCTTGGCGGGCATGCCTGCCGGAAGGTCAACGGTGCTGTAGTCGTCGAACAGGTCGATCTGGCCAATCAGGTTGGCCGCCATGTTGGCTTCGTTGGCGATGGCGCCGACGATGTTTTTCGGCATGACGCCGTGGCTGCGGCCCACCATGACCACAAAACGCTGCATTTCGATCTCGGGGTGATCCTTCAGCGGGCGGGCTGTGGGGTTCACATTGATCGGTCCGCGGCGCTCGCGCGGCTGGTCGTTGTATTCGCGCGGCTGCGGAATTTCACGTTCGTCCAGCAGCAGCGGCGTCTCGCCCTGGGCAAGTACAGCGAGGGCGGCAGCGATCTGCATCGGATCGGTGTCGTGCTCTTTCTGGTAGTCGGAGAGCAGGTCCAGATAAGTGGAAATCTCGCCGCTGTCCAGGGTGTCACTGATGCGCTGCATGAAGCGTTCAACACGCTTCTCATTGATCACGCCCACGCTTGGCAATTCGATGCGCTCGAGCGGCTGGCGGGTGGCTTTCTCAATGGCGTAGAGCATGCGGGTTTCGCGCGGAGCCACGAACAGGATGGCCTCACCCTTGCGTCCGGCACGGCCGGTGCGACCGATACGGTGTACATAGGATTCGGTATCGTAGGGGATATCGTAGTTCAGCACGTGGCTGATACGTTCAACGTCCAGACCGCGGGCAACAACGTCGGTACCCACGAGGATATCGATCTTGCCACCTTTGAGGCGCTCGACGATGCGCTCGCGCTGCTGCTGCGAGATATCGCCATTAAGCGCTTCGGCAGCATGGCCGCGCGCGGACAGCTTGCTGGCCAGCTCTTCGGTGGCCGACTTGGTGCGCACGAAGATCAACATGGCCTCGAATGATTCGATTTCGAGGATGCGGGTCAGGGCTTCCATCTTGTGATGGCCGCTGACGCGCAGGTATTTCTGCGTGATGGTCGGTGCGGTCGACGTCTTGCTGACAATCCGGACTTCTTCCGGGTCGTTCAGATACTTCTGTGCAACGCGCTTGATCTGCGACGGCATGGTGGCCGAGAACAGGGCAATCTGACGAGTCTTGGGTGTGTGCTCAAGGATCCATTCGACATCGTCGATGAAGCCCATGCGCAGCATTTCGTCGGCCTCATCCAGCACCATGGCGCTGAGAGAGTCGAGTTTCAGCGAGCCGCGACGCAGGTGGTCCATCACGCGACCCGGGGTGCCGACAATGACCTGGGCGCCACGCTTGAGCTGGCGCAGCTGGGTGTCGTAGGCCTGGCCACCATAGATCGGCAGGACGTGGAAGTCCGGCATGTGCTTGGCGTATGACTGGCAGGCTTCTGCAACCTGAATGGCCAGTTCGCGCGTCGGTGCCAGCACCAGCATTTGGGGCTCGCGACGTGTGGTGTCCAGACGGGACAGAAGTGGCAGAGCGAAGGCAGCGGTTTTACCGGTACCGGTCTGCGCCATGCCGAGCAAATCCTTGCCGGCGAGCAGGTGCGGAATACTAGCTGCTTGAATCGGAGATGGGGTTTCGTAACCGACGTCGGTCAGTGCCTTGAGCACCGGTTCGGACAGACCGAGAGAGGTAAAGGAGAGCTGTTCACCAGCATCTGACATGGATTGAAGTACCTGTGAAACGTGAGACCCCATGCCGCTGGCACAGAATCTGGATGGGGGAAAAGGTCGCGTATTATACAAAATATCGGATTGCAAGTCTATCGCTGACCGCGGGGCGCCGGCAAAAGCAGGACGTTGCAAGGTTCAGGTCGTATAATGCCGCGTCGCAAAGTACTGTCGGGCACTTTTGCCGCCGGCACCAGGAGTAGTGGATGACGGACAACACACCAACGAGTACACAAACGCCCCCGGAACAGCCCAGTGGAGACCTGTTGCTGCGCACCCTGGCGATGCCTGCGGACACCAACACCAATGGTGATATTTTCGGCGGCTGGATCATGTCCCAGATGGATATCGCCGGCGGCATCCTGGCCCAGGAGATTACGGCTGGTGCCGTGGTAACCGTGGCGGTGGATTCGATGAAATTTATCCGGCCAGTGCAGATGGGGGATGTGGTGTGCTGCTATGGGGAGCTCAAGCGACTCGGCAATACCTCGGTAGCGCTGCACCTGGAGGTATGGGTGCGACCGCGCCTTAGCCGCGACCAGGGCAGCAGTCCTCTGTCCAAGGTTACCGAAGCGCTGTTTACCTATGTGGCGATCGACGAAGAGGGAATCAAACGCCCGATTCCCCGCGACTGATCGTCATGCGCATACTGCTTTTATCGGCTTACGATGCCGCCAGTCATCAGGCCTGGTATCGCCAGTTGATGGATGGTCTGCCCGATTGGGACTGGACTGTGCTGACCCTGGCGCCGCGCTATTTTTCCTGGCGCATCCGGGGCAACAGCCTGAGCTGGGCGCTGGGGGAGCGGGA
>JBFGZM010000016.1:0-20157 GCA_041586815.1 Marinobacterium sp.
CACCGCCGCCCGTTCGGCCAGGGACTCGAGGGTAAACCGGCGGGCTGGCGCCTGCCGGATCCCCTCAACCGCCCGGCGAAGCGGCGCCGACATCGGCGCCTGCTGCACCAGGCCGGTACTGAACTGTGACTGGCCGCCGGGCCGATGCATGAACATCACCAGTTCACGGGCTACATCGGCCGCGAGACGGTGTCCCTGGTCATCCCTCAGCAACGCCAGCGCCAGGTCGATACCGGCGGTCACTCCGGCCGAGCTGTAGATGTTGCCGTCGCACAGGTAGAGCGCATCGGGTTCGACCCGGATATCGGGGTGCCGCTCAGCCAGCTGCCGGCAGTGCTTCCAGTGGGTCACCGCCCGCCGGCCGCGCAGCAGCCCCGCCTCGGCCAGCAGGAAGGCACCGGTGCATACCGACCCCAACCGCCGCACCTGGGTGGACCTGCCGCGCAACCAGTCCGTCAGCACGCGGTCGCGACAGGCTGCCTCGACACCATAGCCACCGGCCACCAGCAGGGTGTCCAGGTCGCCGGCGTCGGCCAGACCACGCTGTGCCAGCATCGTTATGCCGGAGTTGGTCTCCACGGGGCCTGCATCCCGGGCAAGGATCACCACCTCGTAATCCGGCGCGGGCAGCAAATGATTGGCGGTGGCGAAGACCTGCAGCGGCCCCGCCACATCGAGCAGCTGGCAGTCCGGGTAAGCGAGTACGGCGATAGTCTTCATCTTTCGAGCTCCAGAGGAGATATATTCCCAGTATGCTCAGCGGCTGGCATGTCCACAATGACATTAATCCGTCAAATCCGGCCATTCGAAATAGCTGCGCGGTGACCGCATCCGGGTTGCGCTTTGCGCCCTCCCCCCCATACTTGAACGTGCCATGCCAAACTCCCGTGCTTTTCCATTTCAGCGCCACGACGGCCAGGTGCGCGTGCTGTCGCTGAATATCCAGGTCGGCCTGCAGACCTCGAGCTACATGCATTATGTAACCCGGTCCTGGAAACACCTGCTGCCGACCCGGGGTGCGCGCAACAACCTGCAGCGCATCGCAGAGCTCGCCCGCCACTTCGATGTGGTCGCGCTGCAGGAATGCGATGCCGGCAGCCTGCGCACGGCCCAGCTGAACCAGGTGGCCCACCTGGCGGAGCTGGCCGGCTTCCCGTACTGGCACGCTGCCGTGACGCGGGATCTCGCCCCCTTTGCCCGCCATTGCCTGGGGTGCCTGTCACGCTGGCCGTTGCGCGAGATCGAGTTCCACCCCCTGCCCGGCCGCCTGCCGGGGCGCGGGGCTCTGGAGGTGGAAGTTCGGCCGCCGGGCTACGCGCCGCTGCGCCTGATCATTGCCCACCTGGCCCTGGGCCGCCAGACCCGGGCCCGCCAGTTGCAGTACCTGGCACAACTTACTGGTACGGACCGGGACAGCCTGCTGCTGGGGGATCTTAACTGTGACCTGCCGGAACTCCATGCCCACCCTGGCATCCGCGATGCGGCCCTGCGCACGCTGCACAGCGGCGAAACCTTCCCGAGCTGGCGTCCCAGGCGCTCGCTGGATCATGTACTGGCGACACCGGAAATCGATGTTATCGACGCCCGGGTGCTGGATGAGCGCATGTCCGATCACCTGCCGGTTGCCACACATATCAGACTGCGGCTGGAGCCCAAGCCTCGCTGATAATTGCAGTGGACGAACTGAACACCCAGCCCGTCGCCATTGATTCCACAAACCAGATCAGTTTGCGACTGGACCCCAAGCCCAGCCGCTAGCTGTCCCTTTCCTCTTTCCCCTTGCCCCTGGTTCCTTGCCCCTTGCTCCTGGTTCCTTACAAGCGCGCCAGCAGCACCTGGCGGATTTCATTGTCGCTCAGCACCAGAGGATTGGTTTGCATGCTGTTGCCGCCACTGCCGGCAATGACCCGGGGCAGATCGGCCTCGGTCATGCCAAAGGCCGAAAGCCGGGGCAGCGCGCACGCCTCGATCCAGCTGTCGAGCAAACCCACCAGGGCATCACAACCCGCCTCGATGCTGTCTTCTTCCCCTTCCTCTGCGGCACCCAGCCAGCGCGCCACCCGGGCGTACTTGGCCAGCGCAGGACTTGCCGGTTCCCGCTCCCGCAGGGCGGCTATGTTCATCGCCGTGGCCATGGCCAGCATGGTGCCGCAGGCCACGCCGTGAGGTATGGGAAAGTAGGCCCCCAGCGGCGAGGCCATGCCGTGTACCGACCCCAGTCCCGCCTGCGCCAGGCAGATACCGGACAGCATGGCGGCATAGGCAAGCTGACCATGATCCTTCACCGGTGTTGCACCCAGGGGGTCAAACCCCGCCACGAAGGCCTGGATACCGCTGCGTGCCAGGGCATCGGTAAAGACACTGGCGCGGCTCGAGACATAGGACTCCAGCAGCTGCGTCAGGGCATCCATGGCATTGGCCAGCAGCACCTGTGGCGGGCAACTGTGCAGCAGATCCGGATCAACCAGGGCGATGCGCGGCAGCAGCTTTTCATCCCGGAAGGATTTCTTGAAACCACCCATGCCGTGGCGCGTCAGCACTGCGTTCT
Organism: Marinobacterium sp.; assembly: GCA_041586815.1. Lineage (GTDB taxonomy): Bacteria > Pseudomonadota > Gammaproteobacteria > Pseudomonadales > Balneatricaceae > Marinobacterium_A. The sequence goes on from JBFGZM010000016.1 coordinate 2,549, forward strand.
TGGTCATTTCGCTGCCGGTACCCGCGGTGGTCGGCACCGCCACCAGCGGCAGCGCTGGCCCCGGGTACGGCAACTGTGGACCAACCCCCTCCAGGTAGTCCATTACCGAGTGCTGCACCGGCAGCAGGCCGGCGATGGCCTTGGCCGCATCCAGCGCACTGCCACCCCCAATCCCCAGCACCACATCAATGCCATAGTCGCCATAGTGGCTGACCACCTCATCCACCTGCTCGGGGCTGGGCTCGCCGGTAACGGAAACCTGTACCCAGCTCAGGTCCGTGGCCTTTAACTGGCCCTGCAACTGCGCCCAGCGCTCGCTGCCGGTAAAGGACTGACCACCGGTCACCACCAGCACCCGCCTGCCCAGGGTCGCCAGCTCATCCGCCAGGCGATCAAAGCTGCCGGCGCCAAATATAATGCGTGGCAATGCCGCCACGCCAAAGGGGGCTATGCCGCCCTGTAAACCCACTTCAGTCCCGCTCATTTGCTACTCCCTCGCTATAAACGCCTGCCCATGCATAAGTGCCCACTGTAGGGCATTTCATGGCAACCCGGGTAACCGCTCGTTATTCCGCGCCCATAAAAAAGCCGCCGTTGCCCCTAACGGGAAACGGCGGCTTTCGCAGCGGATCTATGAACTAGTTCGTTTGTACCCTGGAGACCGCCTTTTTCCAGCCATCGTAGAGGCCATCGCGGCGCGCCTTGTCCATTTTGGGCTCAAAGCGACGATCGCATTGCCACAGTTTTTCCAGCGATTCCAGGGAATCAAACACACCGGCCTTCAGCCCCGCCAGGTAAGCCACGCCAAGCGCCGTGGTTTCAATGATCTTCGGGCGATCCACCGTGGCACCCAGAATATCGGCCAGGTAATTCAGCACCCAGTTGTTCGCCACCATCCCGCCATCCACCCGCAGCGCCACCGGGCGCACCCCGTCGCTCTCCATGGCCTTTTGCAGATCCTTGGTCTGGTAACAGACCGACTGCAGGCCTGCGGTGACGATTTCCTTGATGCCGGTATCACGCGTGAGGCCAAAAATGGCACCGCGGGCATTGGGATCCCAGTGCGGCGCCCCAAGACCGGTGAACGCCGGCACCAGATAGACACCGTGATCCAGGGAGGTCTGCTCGGCCAAAGGCTCGGCCTCACTGGCTCCACTGATCAGCTGCAGGCCATCGCGCAGCCACTGGATGGTGGCGCCGGCCACAAAGATACTGCCTTCCAGCGCGTAGGTGGGTACGCCATTCAGGCGATAGGCCACGGTGGTCAGCAGGCGGTGTTCGGACTTCAGCGCCTTGAGGCCTGTATTAAGCATCAGAAAACAGCCGGTGCCATAGGTGCTTTTCGCCATGCCTTCGCGAAAGCAGGTCTGCCCGAACAGCGCCGCCTGCTGATCACCGGCGATACCGTAGACCGGTATCTCGGCACCCAGCAGCTCGGCATTCACCCGACCAAAATCATCGGATGAATCCATTACTTCGGGCAGCATGCTGGCCGGAATATCAAACAGATCCAGCAGCTCCTGGTCCCACTGCTGGGTATGAATATTGAACAACAGAGTGCGCGAGGCATTGGTGGCATCGGTGCGATGTTCGCGCCCGCCACTCAAGCGCCACAGCAGATAGGTATCCACGGTACCGAATGCCAGTTCGCCACGCTCGGCCCGCTCGCGGGCACCTGGCACCTGCTGCAGAATCCAGCGAATCTTGGTGGCGGAAAAATAGGGGTCGATCAGCAGGCCGGTCTTGACGCTGATCATGGACTCCAGCCCCTGCTCCTTCAGCGTCTCACAGTAGCTGGCGGTACGCCGGTCCTGCCAGACGATTGCATTGTACAGCGCCTCGCCGGTGTTGCGGTCCCATACCAGGGTGGTTTCACGCTGGTTGGTGATACCGATGGCAGCCACCTGCTGCGCACTCGTGTCACTTTTAGCCAGTACATCGCGACAGGTTTGCAGCACAGTGCCCCAGAGATCGGCCGGTGCATGTTCCACCCAGCCATCCTCGGGGAAATGCTGCTCGAACTCCTGCTGGCTTTTGGCCACGATCTGGCCCTCACCCGAAAAAACAATGGCCCTGGAGCTGGTGGTGCCCTGGTCGATGGCCAGAAGATACTTAGTCATGATTCGTCCTGCCGTTCACGGATGTTCTTTTTTGTTCGTATTCTCACCACTTGGCAGCCAAAAACCAAGCGGTATTTTCTCTTTTCATCCTCAACTGCCGGCAACAGCCTCCCGCTTTTGCGCTTCAGGCCCTTAAAATTATGAGATAATCTCTGCGATTTTAAGCATATCTGCACAACCGCCCCAGAACGACATGAAATAACGCGACAACCCCGCGCATCGGTTGCGGCATGCACCAGAAGGAAGAACACACACCATGACACAACGGCGCAGACAGGACCTGATTCTGGAAAAGGTCCAGGCCTCCGGATTTGTCACCATCGACGAACTGGTCTCGCATTTTCAGGTGACTCCCCAGACCATTCGGCGCGACCTGAACCAGCTGGCCCAGGCCAACAAGCTGCGACGCCACCACGGCGGTGCCGGCGTAGAATCCAGCACCGAAAACACCGCCTACCAGGCGCGCAAGATCATGGATCTGGAAGCCAAGGAAAAGATCGCCCAGCAGCTGGTCAAGATCATTCCCGACGGCGCCTCGCTGTTTATCAATATAGGCACCACCACCGAAACCATCGCCCGTGCCCTGCTCAATCACAACAACCTGCGCATCGTCACCAACAACCTGCATGTGGCCTCCATCCTCTGCGCCAAGGAAGACTTTACGATCATCGTCGCCGGTGGCGAAGTCCGCAACCGGGACGGCGGCATCGTGGGGGAAGCCACCCGGGATTTCATCAACCAGTTTCAGATGGATTTTGGCATCATCGGCATCAGCGGCATTCACAGTGACGGCACCCTGCTGGACTTCGACTACCGGGAAGTGCGCGTTGCCCAGACCATTATCGCCAATTCGCGCCAGGTGCTGCTCGCGGCGGATCATTCCAAATTCGGCCGCAACGCCATGGTGCGACTGGGGAAAATCGCGCAGGCTGACCATTTTTTCACCGACCAGGTACCGCCGGCCGAAATTCGCCAGCAACTCATCGACCATCAGGTCGAGCTGCACATCGCCTGAGACCAGCACAGCTGCGAGGCGGCTTGCGAGCCGCCCTTCCCCTGGCAAGTCCCTCTCTATCTCGCGGACCTGCCACAGAAACGCTCACCGCCAGAACCCCGATCAGGCCCCACCAGCGCAACCCCGCCCCTGACGGCAATACTCGCACGCCAATATTCGATTGTGGCCTCTCACAGCCGAACCCGAATAAATTTCATCACAATATGTTCGTTTATGATTGTTTGTTTTCGTTATCGAATAGTATAGTACCAACTATCACCTCAGTTCCACGCAGGGAACTGGCTCAACGAAAAGGATCAGGGCGCCTGCCACCGGCAGCCCGCCCACACCGGAGATAGACACGGCATGACCTCTGAACAGACAGTCCAGGATCTCATCGTCATCGGCGGCGGCGTTAACGGTGCCGGCATCGCCATGGATGCAGCCGGTCGCGGCCTGAAGGTCATGCTGTGCGAAATGGATGATCTGGCATCGGCCACCTCATCGAGCAGCAGCAAGCTGATCCACGGCGGTCTGCGTTACCTGGAGCACTACGAATTCCGCCTGGTGCGCGAAGCCCTGGCCGAGCGCGAGTGCCTGTTGCGCAATTCGCCCCATATCATGTGGCCTCTGCGCTTCCGCCTGCCCCACCGCCCGCACCTGCGCCCCGCCTGGATGATCCGGGCCGGCCTGTTTCTGTACGACAACCTGGCCAGGCGCGAACTGCTGCCGGCATCCAGGGGTATCAAGTTTGCTCCCGAAGGCCCGCTGAAAAGCGAAATTACCCGGGGCTTCGAATATTCCGACGGCTGGGTCGATGATGCCCGCCTGGTGGTACTGGTGGCGATGGCGGCACGGGAAAAGGGTGCCGATATACGTACCCGGTCACGCGCAATCAAGGCCGAACGCGAGGGTGACCTCTGGTTGGTCACCCTCAAGTGCCAGCGCACCGGCACTGAAGAAACCCACCGCTGCCGCGGCCTGATCAATGCAGCCGGTCCCTGGGTGAGCCGCCTGTTCAACGACACCATGACCACCCCTGCGCCCAGGCAGATTCGGATGGTCAAGGGCAGTCACATCGTTGTACCGCGCATCCACGATGAACATCAGGCCTACATCCTGCAGAATGAAGACAACCGCATCGTCTTTGTCATCCCCTACGAGGACAACTTCTCCCTGATCGGCACCACCGATGTCGACTACCAGGGCGATCCGCGGGAGGTTGCCATTTCCGACGAGGAAACCGACTACCTGATCTCGGTAGTCAACCGCCACTTCAAGCACCAGATCGCGGCAAGCGATGTAGTCTGGAGTTATTCCGGTGTACGCCCGCTGATGGATGAGGAAGCCGGCTCCGCCCAGAAAGCGTCGCGCGACTACAGCTTTGAAACGGAATACGCCACCGGCAAGGCGCCGTTGTTGTCGGTATTTGGCGGCAAGATCACCACCTACCGCAAGCTGGCGGAAGCGGCCACCAACAGTATCTGCGAGCATTTTCCCGGGTCCAGCGGCCCCTGGACCCGCACCGCCGCACTGCCAGGGGGCGACTTCGAGAGCCCGCACAAGCTGCTGGGCCAGCTCGCCCGCCAGTACCCCTGGTTACCGGTGGCCCTGGCCCGTCGCTTCGTGCGCACCTACGGCACCCTCAGCCATCACATTCTTCTGGGCTGCACCTCACTGGCGGACCTGGGCACACACTTTGGCGCCAGCCTCTATGCAAGAGAAGTGCAGTATCTGGTGGAACAGGAATGGGCTCTGGATGCTGAGGATGTGCTGTGGCGCCGCACCAAGCAGGGCCTGTACCTGCAGGACGCCGAGTGCGCCGCCGTAAAAGACTACATGAACGAGCTGCTGAGCCCGCCGCCACTGTCACTGGTTTCGAACCGCAGCCAGGGGTGACACCCTATCGCGGGAGCGTACTGGCGCTCCCGCACTGCATAATAAGTGCCTGCATGAACATTCTGCACAGCGCCAGTGCTGGATCTTGCGTTACGACCGCCACCGCCCTGGCCATCAGCAATTGATGCCTGGCCTCTGGAACAGCGCTCTGTAAAACCTGAAAGTAGAAGGCTCGCGCCAGCCTCAATGCAGCCGCAGCGTCAGCGTATCGCCACGCTGCACCATTTCCAGATCCTTCATGAAGCTCATGCCCAGCAGAACCACTTCACCGGGCATACCCGGATTGATATTGCCCGCCACATTGTGCAACACAATGGAACCCAGGCGTACCTCCTCCAGCCGGGTGTCATACACGGTGACCACCCCATTAGCTGTCGTGGCCTGGCTGGCATAACCCTGCTTCAGCCCCAGGCGCTGGGCCAGCGCCAGTGGCACACTGATGCGCGTGGCACCGGTATCCACCAGAAACTGAACCGGCTCGCCATTGATGCGACCGGGCGCGATGTAGTGCCCGCTGCGGCTGCGCTGCAGCACCACTTCCACCGGGCCATCTGCGTCCACGACCATCAATTCGGCATTGGGGTTGTGCTGGCGTTCCAGCCAGGCATCAAAGCCCAGCACCAGCACAGCCAGCAATGAAAGCCAGGCTGCGAACCACATCACGCGACCGGTTCGGCGCGCAGGGGGCATTGAATCATTCATCTGTTTAAACACAATCCGCGCAAGTTCAAGTTTACTTCCCTCAAGCAAGGCTTTGCATGCCACATCACACGACCGACCCAAGGCGCAGGGGGTAAGCCTTGCATGTGTCTAAAGGCAATCCCAGCGGGTTTAAGTTCATTCAGGCTCAAGCATAACATGGCGCCCCCTGAAGCAGGCGTCCACGGCGATGCACCGCCGCCGAGCCCGTCGAGAGCGACGGGCTTAACGCAAAAAAGTGAATGGATGTAACAGATGGACAGATATTGGACGCAGACCAAGAAAACGGCCTCTATTCTTAACAGCCTGTATTTTCGGGCCCCCCTAAGCACCACTTTGCAGAGGCCGACTCAGCCACACGGGCATGATAGATGAAAATATATAATCATTAGGCTGAAAAAGGGTCGTTTGAGCCAGTACCACGGACTGCGTACTATGGCCCCATCAAATGATTGCAGCGCTCTACGGAGCCAATGGTTTGGGGACCGGCAATGATTTGCAACAGTGACACGAGGCAAACGCGATGAGCAGCACACAGCAGACTGAAAAAACCGAAACGCAATTCGACATCAACAACTTCGATTTGCAGGACATCATGGACCGCGCCCGCGCAGAGCGCTCCAAAACCTTTTGCGCATTTTTCAAGTCGCTGTCCTTCAGCCGCCAGGTCACACCTGTGTGGGAACAGGCTTTCAAGCAGCTGTTCGCGCGTTTCAGCCACTGAGTTAGCGCTTTTCTGAAACACCTTTTTGATTTACCAGTTGGTCTTTTTTCGGTCGGCCCCGGTTATCCGGGTCCGGCCTTTTTTATGTCCGCATCTATCCCGCCAGTACAGGCCAGGGCCTGGACTACACCCGCAAGCCGCCATCCATTTCAACGATACGGCCGGTGAAGAAGTCGTTCTCGATAATGTATTGCAGCGTATGGGCCATCTCGGCCACCTCGCCCAGACGCTTGAGCGGAACCGCCTGCAACATGCGCTCGATGGCTTCGGGCTTCATCTGCGCCGTCATTTCGGTGGCGATCACCCCCGGCGCGATACCGCCGACACGAATATTGTAGCGCGCCAGTTCACCCGCCCAACTGGTGACCATGGTCGCGACACCGGCCTTGGTGGCCGAATAGTTGGTCTGGCCCATGTTGCCGGCGCGGGACACCGAGGAAATATTCACGATCACTCCGCCTTCGCCCTGCTCCGCCATAATGGCCGCCGCCTCGCGGCCACACAAAAAAGTACCGGACAGGTTCACATTGACCACCGACGACCACTGATCGAAGCTCATCTTGCTCGTCAGCTTGCCGTCCTTCAGCTTGATCAGAAGGCCATCGCGCATCAGGCCGGCATTGTTCACCAACCCGTGCAGAGCCCCGAAGTCACGCCGGATGGCGACAAAGACGCTCTCGACCTGGTCTTCCACTGAAATATCACACACATAGCCGCGTGCCCGCGCTCCCGCCTGTTCCAGCTGCTGTACCGCGACATCCAGGCTTTCCTGGCTAAGGTCAATCAGCGCAAGCTGGCCACCCAGGGACGCCAGATGCTGCGCCATGCCAAACCCAAGGCCGCGGGCACCGCCGGTAATTACGAATACTTTGCCGTCAATCTGCATGCTGAGACCCCTGCGTCGACTGGTTGCTGTTTTTTGTTACTTGCCACTTTTTTATAGACCGAAAGCGCCAAGTTGACGTTAACGTAAAGACTACCTCGACAGAACTGCGAAGGCGAGCAAAAAATAAGCGTTTACCCCTACAAACGTTAGCACCTCTGACCCGCGCAATACTGATCAACATAAAAAAATGGCGGACTCTCGTCCGCCGCTATCACTGCCGGGCCTGCTAAACCCGCCGCTCCACCAGGCCGGCCCGGTGCATGGCGCTACTGATCTCTGGCAGAATGCTGGCATCATCAATGGTAGAGGGCGTCTGGTAATTTTCACCCACCGCGATCTTGCGCAGGATGGCGCGAAGAATCTTGCCCGAGCGGGTCTTGGGCAACCGCTGCACCACCAGCACGCGGCGAAAGCAGGCCAGCGCGCCCACCTGATTACGCACCTGCTGCACCAGCTCCACCTGCAACCTGGCCGCATCGATGTCCTCACCGGACTTGAGCACCACCAGCCCTACCGGCAGCTGCCCCTTGAGCGCATCCTGTACACCAATCACGGCACACTCCGCCACCGCCGGATGGCCAGAAACGACCTCTTCCATTTCCCCGGTGGAAAGCCGATGCCCTGACACATTGATCACGTCATCCGTGCGACCGGTAATAAAGACATAATCATCTTCTTCCACGTAACCACCATCGCCAGTGTGGTAATACCCGGGGAAAAGGCCCAAATAAGCCTCTTTAAAACGCCCGGGCTGATTCCATATGCTCCAGGCCACCCCCGGCGGCATGGGCAGGCGCACGCAGATGTTCCCGGATTCCCCTCTGGGCACTTCCTCGCCATCACCATTCAGCACCCGGATGTCGTACCCCGGAATCGGCCTGTTGGTGGAGCCCAGCCTGGGCGCGGAAGGACTGTCCCAGCCCGTCATGGCCGAGGTCATGGGCCAGCCGGTCTCGGTCTGCCACCAGTGATCCATCACCGGCACACCCAGCAATCCTGCCAGCCAGTCATGCGTAGACGAATCCAGCTTCTCCCCGGCCACAAACAACCGTTTGAGGCTCGACAAATCATAGCCCTGACTCAGGTGCCCTTCGGGGTCTTCCTTGCGCACAGCCCTGAAGGCGGTCGGCGCACAAAACATTGCATTGACACCATAGTCCTCGATGACCCGCCAGTAGGCACCGGCATCGGGGGTGCGGATGGGCTTGCCTTCGTAGAAAACGGCGCTGCAGCCCCCCATCAACGGGCCATACACGATAAAGGAATGCCCCACCACCCAGCCGATGTCGGAGGCTCCCCACCAGACATCACCCGGCGCCATGCCGTATACATTGCGCAGCGCATACAGCAGCGCCACGGCATGGCCGCCGTTATCGCGCACGATGCCCTTGGGTTGCCCGGTGGTGCCGGAGGTATAGAGAATATACAGCGGGTCAGCGCCCTTCACCGGCACACAGGCGGCAGGTTCAACGCCATTTTGCACGTCGCGCCAGTCCAGATCCCGGGGCTTTGTCATGTCGGCCTGCAGCATCGGGCGCTGCAGCACCAGGGTATGGGCCGGTTTGTGTGTGGCCTGCTCAATGGCATTGTCGACCAGCGGCTTGTAGGCGATGGTCTTGTCGATCTCGATACCGCAGGAGGCGGTCAGTATCAGCTTCGGTTTGGCATCGTCGATCCGCACCGCCAGCTCATTGGCCGCAAAGCCACCGAACACCACCGAGTGCACCGCCCCGAGACGGGCACAGGCCAGCATGGCCACCGCCGCTTCAGGCACCATCGGCATATAGATCACCACCCGGTCGCCCTTGTCGATACCCAGCCCCTTCAGCGCGCCGGCAAAGCGGGCCACCCTTTCCAGCAGTTTCCGGTAGGTTATTGCCTCGCGCATATCGCTCACGGGGGAGTCATAATAGAGCGCCACCTGGTCACCACGACCCTGCTTGACCTGCCAGTCGAGCGCCAGGTAGCAGCTGTTAAGCTCACCATCGGCAAACCAGCAATGGCTGCCCTGGGGTGTTTCTTCAAGGATGGTTGCGGGCTTTTTGAACCAGGCGATCTGTTTGGCCTGCTGCGCCCAGTAGGCCTCCGGGTTTTCCAGTGACTGACGATAAGCGTCGGTGTAGTCCATTGCACTACCCTCGTATTGTTGTTTTTGTCAGCGGGAACGGGCACCGCCGGCACAGCGGTACCCGAAAAACAGATAGGCAGGCTCTATTCGCTGTCGCGATAGAGATTCAGCACACTGGAGAAATCCAGTGCACCGTTGCCCTGGGCCTTGTGCAGGCTGAACAGGGCCCGGGCCGCGGAGCCCATGGGGACGGGCGCGGCGCTTTGCTGGCTCAGGTCCATGGCCAGCCCCAGGTCCTTGAACATGAGATCGGTCTGGAAACCGCCCTGGTATCCCCTGGAGGCCGGCGCCGTGTCCATCACGCCGGGCCAGGGATTGTAGACGTTCAGCGCCCAGTTGCCACCGGAGCTCTGCTTCATGATCTCGGACAGCACGGCCGGATCCAGGCCATTCCTGACCCCCATGTTGAGCGCTTCACAGGTGCCGGCCATCAGCACTGCCAGCATCATGTTGTTGCAGGCCTTGGCGATTTGCCCGGCGCCATGATCGCCGGCATGGAAGATGTTCTTGCCCATCACATCGAGAATCGGTTTGGCGCGCCCAAACTGGGCGGCGGACGCCCCCACCATAAAGCTCAGGGTGCCGGCCTGGGCCCCCCCCACGCCGCCGGATACCGGGGCATCGATAAAGTCGCGGCCGCGCTCGGCCGCGGTAGAGCACACCCGCTTGGCGACCTCCGCCTCGATGGTGGAGCAGTCGATAATCAAAGCACTGGGCGCGATCCGCTCGAGCAGCGGTTCGGGGCCGCTGACGTAGAGCCCTTCAACATGGCGCCCGGCCGGCAGCATGGAGATAACAAATTCGGCATCCTTGACGGCATCGGCGGCGCTCGCCGCCTGCAGGCAGCCTTCTGCCACGGCATGGGCCAGCGCCTGCTCGGACAGGTCAAACGCCTGCACCCGGTGACCGGCAGCGGCCAGATTGTGGGCCATGGGGCCACCCATGTTGCCCAGCCCGATAAATGCGATTGTAGCCATGGTCTTTATCCTTTTTTTGTTGGCTGTCTTGTTGGCGTCTTTTCGTCAGGCACCTGATGAGGCGATCGACGCTCCGGGTTCAAAGATCCGCCAGCGGCTGCTGCTGCCCAAAGGGATTGGCGAAGAGCCCGTCCAAAAAGGCCGGATCCACCGCTTCGAGCGAGTCATACAGCCATTGCGGCTGGCCGTCCTTGTCGATCAGCAGCGCTCGAACACCTTCGGCGAATTCGGCGTGACGACAGCATTGAATGGAGAGCATCAGTTCCTGTGCGAACACTTCGCGCAGCGACAGGTGGCGGCAACGCTTGAGCTGCGCGGCAATCAATTTCAGCGACAGCGGGCTGCCATTGCGCACCGCCTTCTGAGCCCGGCACACCCACCTGTCGTCGGTATCCAGCGCCAGCAATGCCGCGACGATGGCCTCGACGCTGTCGTGATCGGTAAGGGTGCGGATCAGGTCGAAATGCTCGCGAACAGGGGCCGGCATTTCGGTGAAACTGCCGCGGGACTCGTTTTCAAGCTCGCGCAACACCTGACTGACAGTACCGCCGGCATCCGTATCCCAGCGCTCGCTTTGCAGCCGGCTCAGCAGGCCCTCGCGCTGGCCGGCATCGATGGCGCGGTCCGCCAGGCCAAGAAAGATCGCATCCCGGGCATTGATCGGGTTACCGGTGAGCCCGAGGAATAACCCGGTGCCACCTGGCATGCGGTTCAAAAACCAGCTGCCACCCACATCCGGATACAGGCCGATGCTGACTTCTGGCATGGCCAGGTGCGATGTCTGGGTAACCACGCGGTGGCTGCAGCCATTCATCAGCCCCATGCCACCGCCCATGACGATGCCACTGCCCCAGCAGATGATGGGCTTGGAACAGGTGTGGATGCAGTAGTCGAGGCGGTACTCACGGGTGAAAAACTGTTCGGGAAAGTCCGCGTCACCCTCACCGGTCATGGCCCGGTACAGATTGACGATATCGCCACCGGCACAAAAGGCCTTGTCGCCGCTGCCCTCCAGCAGGATCGCCACGACGCGCGCGTCGGCCTGCCATCGGTCCAGTTGCGGCTGGATCAGGTCGATCATTTCCAGCGTCAGGGCATTGAGGCTACGTTCGGCATTGAGGCGGATCTCGCCGATCAGGTGACCGTCGGTGGTGGGATGCTCAGTAAAAAGTACGGCGCTCATGCAGGGCTCCTCAGCGGTTTTTCCATTGCGGCTTGCGCTTGTCGAGAAAGGCATTCACGCCCTCGCGCTGATCTTCGCTGTGGAACAGGTCCACAAACAGTTCGCGCTCCAGGATATAACCCTGATCCAGCGGCCGGCTGCGGCCCGACTGGATCAGGGTCTTGCAGGCACTCACTGCCACGGGACTTTGCTGCGCCACCTGTTCGGCCAGCGCAAGCGCGCGCTCCAGCCCCTGCCCTTTGGCAACCACCTCTTCAACCAGGCCGATTTTTTCAGCCCGGGCGGCCTCGATGCGCTCGCCACACAGAATCATGCGCTTGGCCCAGCCCTCACCCACCAGCAGGGCCAGGTTCTGGGTGCCGCCGGCGCAGGGCAGCAGGCCCACTTTGGCTTCAGGCAACGCCATCTGCGCCTGTTCCTCGGCGATACGGATATCGCAGGCCAGCGCAACTTCAAGCCCGCCCCCCATGGCAAAGCCATTGATGGCGGCGATGGAAACGCCACGGAAACGGCTCAGGGTTTCAAAGGCTTCACCGAAATAGCGCGCCATGTCCCGCGCCACCGCACGGTCGCCGTCGGCAAACAGTTTCAGGTCGGCGCCGGCGGAAAAAAACTTCTCGCCCTGACCGGTCAGTACCAGGGCATAGATCTCGCGATCCTGGTTGAGTTCTTCCACCAGCGCCTTGAGCCCCTTCAGGCTGTCGGCGGTCCAGGTATTGGCCGGCGGGTTGTTCATGCTGATCAGGGCCACATGGCCCCGGCGTTCACAAATAAGACTGTCGTTCATTGCTTGCTCCCTGTTCCAGCCGTTACAGCAGTTCGGCGGCACCTTCGGCCAGGAGCCTGCGCGAGATAATCAGCCGCATGACTTCGTTGGTGCCTTCAAGAATACGGTGTACCCGGCTGTCGCGCAGATAGCGCTCCAGCGGATACTCTTTGATATAGCCATTGCCGCCGTGCAGCTGCAGTGCCTCGTCGCAAATCCGGTAGCCGGCATCGGTGGCAAAACGCTTGGCCATGGCGCAATAGGTCGAGGCATCAACATGCCCCTGATCCAGCTTGCTGGCCGCCAGGCGCACCAGCTGGCGTGCCGCCACCAGTTCCGTGGCCATGTCGGCCAGTTTGAACTGCAGCGCCTGGAAATCCGCCAGCCGCTTGCCGAACTGGCGCCGCTCCAGCATGTAGGCCCGCGCCTCGTTCAGCGCCTGCTGCGCGGTTCCCAGTGAACAGGTGGCGATATTGATGCGCCCGCCATCCAGGCCCTTCATCGCCAGCTTGAAACCCTCGCCTTCGCGGGCCAGCAGGTTGGCTGCCGGCACCTTCACATCATCAAAGGTAATCGTGCGCGTGGGCTGGCTGTTCCAGCCCAGCTTGTCTTCCTTGCGGCCATAGCTGATGCCCGCACTTTGGGCATCGATTACCAGAGCCGACACCCCCGCCGCACCGGCGCCGCCGGTTCTGGCCATGACCACCAGCACATCGGTGCTGCCGGCGCCGGAGATAAAGCACTTGCTGCCGTTCACCACATAATGATCGTCTTCAAGCCGCGCCGTGGTCTTGAGCGAGGCGGCATCGGAGCCGGCATTGGGTTCGGTCAGGCAATAGGAGCCCAGCTTCACGCCACTGATCAGCGCCTCGGCGTAACGCGCACGTACGCTGTCATTGCCAAAGCTCGCCACCATCCAGGTGACCATGTTGTGAATGGTGAGGTACGCCGTGGTGGAGGTGCAGCCCATGGCCAGCTGCTCGAAAATAATATGGGCATCCAGCCGGCTCAGCCCCATGCCGCCGTGCTCTTCTGCGGTGTAGAGACCACAGAACCCCAGTTCGCCGGCTTTTTTCAGCACATCCACCGGGAACAGGGCCTGCTGATCCCACTCGGCGGCGTGGGGCGCAAGTTCGTTTTCGGCAAACGCACGGGCCATGTCGGCAAACGCCTGCTGATCTTCGTTCAATTCAAAATCCATGCATCTGTCTCCGCGTGAACCCGCCGGGGAGTGCTTGCGCCTCCCCGGGGGGCAGCTGTTGCTGCAACGGTTATTTCAGCTGAATGGTCATGTTGGGACCACCGGCAATATCATCCTCGAACCAGCGTGCGGTCACGGTCTTGGTTTCAGTGTAGAAACGCACCGCCTGCTTGCCATAGGCATGCTGGTCACCGTAGAAGGACTTTCTCCAGCCGGTGAAGGAAAAGAACGGCAAGGGCACCGGTACCGGCACGTTGATACCCACCTGGCCGACCTGAATTTCGTGCTGATACTTGCGCGCCGCAGCGCCGGATGCGGTGAACAGGGAGGTACCGTTGCCATAGGGGTTGGCATTGATCAGGCTGATGGCCTCATCCAGCGTATCCACTTCCATGGCGATCAGGACCGGACCGAAGATTTCATCGGTGTAGATCGACATCTCTGGCGTCACCTTGGTGAACAGGGTCGGGCCGACCCAGTTGCCATCCGGTGCGCCTTCCACCACGCAATCGCTGCCATCGAGTACGCAATCAGCACCGGCATCCTTGCCTTCCTGGATATAGCGCAAGACGCGCTCGCGGGCCTGGGGATTGATCAGCGGGCCGTAACCGGCCTTGGGGTCATCCCAGCGCCCCGGGCGAACCTGGGCCAGGGCTTCGCGCAGCTCCGGTATCCAGTTGCGGGCTTCACCCACAAACACCGCCACTGAAATGGCCATGCAGCGCTGACCGCCAGCCCCGACAGAGGCGCCCACCAGGTTGTTGATGACATGCTGCTTCTGCGCATCAGGCATGATGACCATATGGTTCTTGGCCCCGGCGAAGGCCTGCACGCGCTTCATGTTGGCTGTGCCGGTGCGGTAGATGTGCTCGCCCACAGCCACGGAGCCGACAAAGGAGATCGCCGGCACATCAGGGTGATGCAGCAGCTGATCGACCTGTTCCTTGGTACCATGAATCACCTGCAGCAGACCATCGGGGGCACCGGCTTCCTTGAACAGCTCGGCCAGGCGCATCGGCGTCAACGGATCCTGTTCAGAGGGTTTAAGCACAAAGGTGTTACCGCAGGCGATGGCCATGGGGAACATCCACAGCGGGATCATGGCCGGGAAATTGAACGGCGTGATACCGGCGCACACACCCAGCGGCTGGGTATAGCTGTAGCAGTCGATCTTTCGTGCCACGTTCTCGACGGTTTCCCCCATGGAGAGAGACGCGATGTTGCAGGCATGCTCCACCACTTCAATACCGCGCCAGACATCGCCCTTGGCATCCTCGAAGGTTTTGCCGGTTTCCCCGGCCAGAATGGTGGCGATCTCGTCATGATGCTGCTTGAGCAAGTCCTGGTAGCGCAGCATCAGGCGGGCACGCTCGGACACCGGGGTTTCCTTCCAGCTTTCAAACGCCTTTTTGGCCGTAGCGACCGCCAGGTCCACTTCTTCTGCCGTGGCGCAAGGTACCTGGGCAATCACTTCCTGGGTTGCAGGATCCGTGACCGGTATCCACTGTTGGGTTTCACTGCGGCGCATTTCGCCGCCAATCAGAAGAGGAACCTGCTGAGTCATTGCTGTCACCTGTTTGGAATTAGTGTTGTTGGGTGTCGCCAAGGGTTTGCGCAGCTAACAGCCTGAGCCAACCCTGTGTAATAGGGTAGTTGTACCATGCGTGGCATCGCAGCCAGATTGATAATCTTGCGCACATGATGGATTATATTGCGATAAAGTAAGTAGCTTCCCCAATTCAGGGCAATCGTAATGAGCACCCCCTCAAGCTGGCCACTGACGAGCGACAGCATCCGCTTTGTTATCCCCCGCCGCATGGTGGCGGCGCTTGCAGGCCATCCGCTCAGTGCCCAGCTTTACCCACTGGGCATCGGCTACTATCAGCACGCCCGTGGCCACCATATGCAACGGGCCAACCACGACGACAACCTGCTGATTTATTGCCTGGAAGGACAGGGCCGGCTGACCCTCAATGGCCGCTCCCGTACCATTAGACCGGGAGATCTGCTGATTCTTCCAAGGGGGCGCAGCCATAGCTATGAAACCCGCGACCAGGATCCGTGGAGCATTTTGTGGGTACATTTCGAGGGCGAGCTGGCACAGCAGTTCATCAGCGAGCTGGATGCGGATGACGGCTCCGCACTACTGCCGCTGGGGATACACTCGCGACTGGTAGCGGACTTCGAAGCCCTGCTTGACGCCCGCCAGAGCAGTCACAACCTTGCGGCCTTCATTCACTGCGCCAATCAGCTGCGCCAGCTTCTGACACATATTGCGCTACTCAAACCCATGGCCACCCACCACGCCAGTGACAGCCTGGACCTGGAAACGATCCACAGCCTGATGCAGGCACGGCTGCACGAGCAGCTCGATATCGAGACCCTCGCAGAGGCCGTGAACCTGTCCAAGTTTCATTTCATCAAGAAGTACAAGGCACTGACCGGCACCACGCCGATCAGCCACTTTATTCACCTCAAGATTGAACGGGCCTGCCATTTGCTGGATGTCACCAGCAAGGGCGTGAACGAGGTGGCCTGGGCACTGGGGTACGAAGATGCCTACTACTTTTCCCGCATATTCAAGAAATCCATGGGTATGTCACCCAGCCAGTACCGGCGCATCCGCCTCGGTGGATTGAGCTACAAGGGTTAAGTTCTCAGGCCGGCGGCTGCACCAGGTTGTAGGGATTGCCGTACAGGTCCAGCACAATTGCCGAAATGCCCCAGGGCACTTCGCTGGGTTCCTCCGCAACCCGAACCCCGCGGGCACGCAGCTGTTCGCAGTCGCCACGACAGTCATCGGTCGCCAGCACACAGAAGCCGTTGGTACCGATACGGGCTTCATCTCCGTCCTGCATCGGCGCCATCAGCGCCAGCTGCGGCCAGCCGCCGACTTGCGGTGCAACGGTAAGCCAGCGAAACCCGGGCATAAAGTCACTGTTGTCATCACAAACCGCAAAACCGAACTTGTCGCGGTACCAGTCCAGCGCCTCGGCCTGATCCCGTACATAAACCGACAAATGAGAAACGCTCTGAATAGCCATACATCCTCCTGCCCCATGCATTGAAATCGTGCCTCACTGCAAAGGGTAGGCGACGCCGGGCGCACCTGCTGCGGCTAACGCATCAGGGCGCCAGGACCCCGCTCAGAACAGCTCTATCGCCACCGCCGTGGCCTCGCCACCGCCAATGCACAGGGACGCCACGCCCCGGCGCAGCCCGCGCTGGCGCAGCGCATGCAGCAGAGTTACCAGGATGCGTGATCCGCTGGAGCCGATTGGATGCCCCAGGGCACAGGCGCCACCATGAACGTTGATCTTCGCAGGATCCAGGCCGAGTTCGCGCTGTGCCAGCATGGTGACCACAGCGAAGGCTTCATTGATCTCGAACAGATCCACGTCGCCGGCCTGCCAGCCCGCCTTGTGCAGCACCTTTTCGATCGCTCCGATGGGCGCAATGGTAAACTCCTCCGGCAGCCGGGCATGGGTCGAATGGGCGACAATGCGCGCCATGGGCTGCAGGCCGCGCTGCTGTGCCTCGGACTCCTTCATCAGCACCAGCGCCGAGGCCCCATCGGAAATCGAGCTGGAGTTGGCCGCCGTTACCGAGCCGTCTTTCGCAAACGCCGGTTTCAGACCGCGAATCTTGTCCGGGCGGGCATTACCAGGCTGCTCGTCGGTATCCACCAGGGTATCCCCCCCGCGGCCCGGCACCGCCACGGGGGTTATTTCATCGGCAAAGGCACCTGAAGCCATGGCCGCCAGTGCCTTTTCCAGCGATTCAATGGCAAAGTCATCCATGGCCTCGCGGCTGACATCAAAACGATCCGCTGCCTGCTGGGCGAAAGTTCCCATAAGGCCCCCCTTGTAGGCATCTTCCAGGCCGTCGCAAAACATGTGATCGATCACCTGACCGTGGCCCATGCGCATGCCCTGGCGAGCCTTGGGCAGCAGGTACGGCGCCTGGCTCATGTTTTCCATGCCACCGGCCACCAGCGTAACCGCTGAACCTGCCAGGATCTGGTCATGCGCC
>JBFGZM010000017.1:0-20040 GCA_041586815.1 Marinobacterium sp.
ATGCTGCTGTTCACGCTGCTGCTGATGGCATTGCCGCAGATTGCACTCTGGTTGCCGAACCTGATGTGGTGAGCCCGGATGCTGGGCTCATTCTGTGGCAAAGGTGCTGCGCAGGGCCTCAATGCGCTCGCGGTTCACGCCCAGGTCCGAATAACCCAGCCGAGAGGCGGAACGCACCTGGATCTGCCTGGCCTCGCTGTCCAGGCGAAACTCCACGTCATCAATAAAGCGCAGCAGCCGGCTGCGATAGGTGGCCCAGAGGTAAGTGTCCGTCAGGGTTTCAATCTGTCCGCCCTGGGCCTGGATACGGTTTTGCAACCGTGCCCAGGCCTCTGGCGGTGTATCTGTAAAGCCCAGTGGCGCAATCCACCCGGGGCTGTCCGGGTATTCACTGCCCACGCAGTTGGGCGTTCCGGGGCAGGCTGTCAGGCGGCCGTTATGCACGCCGAGACTTGAGGGCGCCTGGGTGCTGCAGCCGGTCAGGTACAGCAGAACGGGGATCCACCAGGTCAGTCGCGAATTCTTTTTCATGTGACAGGGGCCTTGTGTCGTCGGGGCAGGTTCGCCCGTGCGCTTCTATGCTTATCAAACCCTTGAATCTTAGCAGGTGGACGGGCCCCGAGGCCTGGTCCTGTTTATGCGGGAGATGAGCATGATCGCGGATGAGTTTGGCGCGGCGGCGCCGGCGCAGATGACGCCACTGGCCGGGCGCAGCAGTGACCTGGGCGCCGGCTTGCTGGTGAACCGGTTTTTGCCCCAGAGGGCGCTGCGCATGGTGGGGCCCTGGTGCTTTCTGGACCTGATGGGCCCGGTGACCTTTGCGCCGGGTACCGGGCTGGATGTGGCGCCCCATCCCCATATCGGCTTGCAGACGGTGACCTGGCTTGCCAGTGGCGCCGTACTGCACAAGGACAGTCTGGGTTATAAGCAGGAAATAGCGCCGGGCGAACTTAATCTGATGACTGCCGGTGCCGGCATCGCTCACTCCGAGGAAAGCCCGGCCGGGAACAGCGAACCCCTCTTTGGCGTCCAGTTCTGGGTGGCGCTGCCGCGCAGCGCCGAGTGCTGCGAGCCGTCGTTTGAGCATCTGAGCGATTTGCCACGGTTTGAGCGCAACGGTGTACAGGCGTGCGTCATCATGGGGTCACTGGAGCATCTGATGTCGCCGGCGCGCTGCTATTCGCCGCTGGTGGCAGCGGAGTTTTCCAGCCACGCAGGCGGGGCGTTGCCGCTGGCACTGGATCCGGTGTTTGATCATGGTCTTTGCGTGCTCAGTGGCAGCGTCAGTCTGCGGGGCGAGGCCTGCTCGCCCCGGCCGCTTGGCAGCGGTACTTTCTGTTTTCTGGGCGGTGGTCGCAGCGGGCTGGAGCTGGAACTGTCCGCGGGGGCGCGCTGTGTCTTGCTGGGCGGGCAGCCGTTCGCGAAAACCATCAAGGTCTGGTGGAATTTTGTTGGTCACCGGGAAGAGACCCTGCGCTCAGCCCTGGATGACTGGAATGCGCAGCGGCGCTTCCTGCCTGTAAAAGCCTACGGGGGATCTGCGCTCAAGGCGCCGCCCTGGCCAGGCAATGCACATCTGAAATAGCCTTTCTGATCTTGCCCGCCCTGATTAGCCGACGGAGCCGCTGCCCATGAATTCCCTTTGCCAGCTACAGGATCTCGCCGCACTGCTGCGCTCGCGTATGGCCATTATTGCCATCAGTAGCCACGATGAAAAAAGCGTGCAGCAGCTGCTGTGCGAACTGGTGCGTCCCGTGCGCCGCCCGCTGTTCAAGTGGAGCCTCACCGAGGGGCTGGCACGCCTGGATACCCCCATGCCGGCCCAGCGGCTGCACGCCCAGCCGGCAGATGCACTGGGACACATACGTGCGGTGCGGGAGCCGGGCATCTATATGCTGGCCGATCTGCATCCTTTTCTTGCAGATCCGCTGCATGTGCGTCTGCTCAAGGATATCGTCCTGGACGAACGCCATACACTGGTGCTGGTGAGCCATGAGGTCGTGATCCCGGCGGAGCTGGACAAGTATTCCGCCCGGGTTCGGCTGGCGATGCCCGATGCTGCTGAACTGGAACAGATCGTGCGCGAGGAGGCGCGTCAGTGGAGCCAGCTCAGCGGAGTCCAGGTGAAAACGAGCCCCCGGGCGCTGCAGTTGCTGGTGCGCAACCTGCAGGGACTGCCGCGCCTGGATGTGCGCCGCCTGGCGCGCAATGCCATGGCGGACGATGGCGCCATCACCGTCTCGGACCTGCCCGAGGTGAACGCGGCCAAATACCGCCTGCTGGGCCGTGACGGCGTGCTGCAGTTTGAATACGACAGCGTGCCACCCGACCAGGTGGCGGGCTTTTCCCGTCTCAAGCAGTGGCTGGACACAAGGCGAGCGTTTTTCCTCGGCGAGGCCGATGCGCCGGGTGGGCAGCGGCCAAAAGGCGTGTTGTTGCTGGGGGTGCAGGGCTGTGGAAAAAGCCTGGCGGCCCGTTCGGTTGCGGGTAGCTGGGGTGTTCCGCTGTTGCGTTTTGATGCCGGCGCCCTGTACGACAAGTATATCGGTGAGTCCGAGCGCAACCTGCGCGATGCGCTGGCCACTGCCGAGGTGATGGCACCCTGTGTGCTCTGGATCGACGAGATTGAAAAGGGCCTGTCTGCGGGAGAGGGTGATCAGGGCACCTCGCGGCGCATTCTGGGCACTCTGCTGACCTGGATGTCGGAGCAGCGCGGTGCGGTGTTTCTGGTGGCCACGGCCAATGATATTCAGGCATTGTCGCCGGAGCTGGTGCGCAAGGGGCGCTTTGACGAAGTGTTTTTTGTTGATCTGCCGGGGCCGCAGGCACGGGCGCAAATCCTGCACATTCACCTGTGCCGTCACGGCGCAGAACCGACACAGTTTGATATGGATGTCCTGGTTCGAGACAGTAGCGGCTTTTCCGGGGCCGAGATTGAACAGGCGGTGGTCTCGGCCTATTATGCCGCCCATGCAGAGGCTCAGCCGCTGAATACCCCTGGGCTGCAGACTGAACTGGCGGCGACACGGCCATTGTCGGTGCTGATGGCGGAGCCGGTGGCACAGTTGCGGCACTGGGCCCGGAGCCGGACAGTGCCCTGCGACTGATGCGTCGTCGCTTTTATGGCGCCTGGCCTTTGACGCGAAGCGTTTTTCAGGCCACATTCAGGCCCATCCAGCGAGGATTCAGCCTGAGCCCACCCCTGCAAGGCCGTTATCTGTACGCCAGGGTGCCGTGTGGTGGCACCTGTCCTACCCGATCCCGGCGCACTCTGGCACCGGCGTTTGTTTAACCCAGTCCGGCTGGCCGGATGTTGAGTCTGGGCGCCGCTATGGGGCGCAAGGAAAGGTTACAGCTTGAAACAGCGCTATCTGGAGTTCGATTACCTGCGGGGGATCGCCATTCTGATAATTATTCTCGGTCACGCGGTGGTCAACGTGGACCGGACTCTCCCCATGGCCTTGCAGAACCTGTTTGCCGGCGGCACGGCGGTGTTTGTATTTATCTCGGGTTTCTTCTTTCACAGCGTGTTTTATCGCCGTTTTGAGTACGGCGACTTTATGCGCAAGAAAGTGCAGAACGTGCTCTATCCGTTTCTGGTGATTTCGCTGGTAGCGCTGTTGCCGATGATGCAGGTCTGGCTGGGCAAGCCGGGCATGACGGTGGCCAGGTTCGTTGAGAATATCTACTGGCAGATCAACGATGGCTATGTGCTGTACCCGCACTGGTACATTCCCTTTATCATGGCGGTGTTCGTGCTGTCGCCGCTCTATCTGCTGTATATTCGCGCCAGCCTGACGGCCAGGCTGCTGCTGTTTGCCGAAGCCTGTGTGATTGCAATGCTGGTACACCGGCCGCTGGGCAACATGAATGTGTTGCAGTCGCTGGTCTATTTCACGCCCTATTATCTGGCCGGGATTCTGTATTCCATGCATCTGGTGCAGCTGAGCCAGCATCGCCGACTGATCTTTTCCCTTGCCGCGCTGGGTGTCTCGCTGTTTGTGGTATTGCAGACACTGGTGTTCCCGCACCTGGCCAACTACCACAAGGCGGCACTGACATTTGACGGTGTAGACCTGATGTTCTGGCAGAAACTGTTCCTGTGTATCGTTCTGCTGGAGTGCGCCAGCCGGCTTTCCCTGGGGCCCGACAGGCCCTGGCTGTTGCAGGTGTCTGCCGCCAGTTTTGCATTGTTTTTCATCCATCCCATGGTGCTGACACAGGTGCATAACCTGATGCTGCCGGTACTCAAGGCCATGCACCCTGGTGCGCTGGTCAACCTGGCGGCTACCTTCCTGTCGCTGATTCTGGCGACGGCGGGCAGCTATGGCATCGCCTGGCTGGTTCGGCGTACCTGGCCGCACCACAGCCGCATGCTGATTGGCTGGTAGTGAGCCTGGTCTACTCCACCTGAATCATGATTTTTTCCGACAGGATGGGAGGCTCGTGGGGCCGATGCTGCATGTCACCGAGCAGAAGCTGCAGGCTGTGCGCACCCGGTTCCAGGGTCAGTTCCACTTCGGTCTGGCCGCTGCCAAAATGCTGTACCGTATCATCCATCGGCATACCGACGGGCGGCAATTCGGCACGGTCAATCAGCAGGTGGTGATGGCCGGTATCCGGCCTGTCGGTGCCGGCCGGTGCTACGCCCATGCCGCTAAGGCCGAAGCGAACAGTGAAGGTCCGGGGTACGGTTTCACCATCGGCGGGCGAAATGATGTAGGCCTTTGCGCCTTCGGGTGCAGGAGTCTGCGCCAGTGCCTGGATCGCTGGTGTCAGCAGCGCGATACAGAGCAGGGTCGTTGTTAGCTTCATGCTGGAACTCCAGATTCGGGTGAGTGCATGGTTCGGGGTATCGGACATCCCGCGCCGACCCGGTTAAGTATGGTTCAGAATTTCCTGCTCAGGGCAGGTTAAGGCACAGCGAGGCACATTGATTGCGCCTTTTGGGAACGGCAGCGTGGATTCGGGTTTATAGTGAAGCTAACCGGGTTTTCCCGTTGCCCACAGGCACCGATGTCGCCAAGGTGACGTTTCGGGCCACGATTATTCAATGACATGGAGAGACTATTGTTATGAAACTGCCCTATTTGCTTTGTTCTGCGGTACTGCTGACCAGCGTAGTCCTGACCGGTTGCGGCAATGACGAGGCCGAGAAAAAGGCTGAAACCGAAACCATGGCCCCGGCAGCGGAAGAAGCCCAGGCTGAGCCTGCCATGACCGAGAAGGTCGAAGCGCAGGTGGAAACCACGGCTGAAGCCATTGAGGAAAAGGCTGAAACCATGGTAGAGCAGGGCGCGGATATGGCTGCCGATGCCGCTGATGCCGTGAGCGAAACCGCCGCCGACATGGTGGAAGGTGCCAGCGATATGGCTTCCGATGTGGCATCCGAAGCGTCGGCGATGGCAAGCGAAGCCGCCAGCGCTGCCGATGCGGTCATGGATATGGCCAAGGACGCCATGGCTACCGAGCAGAATGCGCCGGTAGAGCCGGAAGAAAAGCCCGCTCAGTAAGGTTGCTCTTGTTTTCATCCGGAGCGCCGATCCGTGTTGATCGGCGCTCCGGGTTTTGTGTTAAGTCCCGCCCCCCTGTTAACCCTGCTGATAGATCCATTCCAGCAGTGCCTTCTCGAACGCCCGTACCGGGTGTTGCAACGGGTCGCGCCAGGATGCCCGCCGGTCGGCATCGCTCAGGCTGATTCCAGATACCATCAGTACAAACAGATAACGCTGCCCTGAGGCCCCGGTGATATAGCCTGCCAGGTTGCTGGTGCCATTGAGTGTGCCGCTTTTGGCGCGCACGTTGCCCCGCAAAGGGGGATTGCGAAGGGTACTGCGATAGCGCAGGGTGCCGGACTCACCGGCGACGGCCAGGGTCTGGTAACTGATGGCGGTTGGAGTGCGGGCGAGCTTGCGCAGCAGCGCCGCCAGTTGTGACGCCTGAAGCAGATTATCCCGCGACAGTCCCGAGCCGTCTGCCAGGGTCGCAGGTTCGAGTCGCTGCCCCAGCACCGCTTCCAGTTGTGCCGTCATGGCCCGCACACCGTTGCGAAAGCTGCCCGGGCTGCCGGCCTGGTTGCTCAGGGTTTTCAGCAGACTGTCGGCAATCAGGTTGTCCGAGTCCTGCAGCATTGTGCTCAGCAGCTGTGACAGCGGTGCGGATTCGACCTGCATGACAGCCTGCCAGCCGGTGCCGGCATTGCTGATGCTGCGAATCTGGCCCTGCCACTGAATGCCCAGGTCCTGTAATTGCTGCTGAATCACGTCACGGGTGAAGGCTACCGGGTCATTGACGGCAAAGTTCAGCGGTACGATCTTGCGATTGTTCACCACGCAGCCATGCAGGCGATAATGGTTACCCGGACCGGTATCGACTTCCAGCTCGCAGAGGCTTTCCTGTTGCTGTTGCAGCGTTACCGCAATGACCTCGTTATCCACGTCCAGCGGCTGGTGAGGCGGCACGAAAAAACGCGCGACCGTGCCGGCTTTGCCTGGTGTCAGGCTGGCCGCCACGCAATTGCCATCCAGTATCACCGCCGAGGCCGGTGCGCTGTAGCACACGCCCAGGTTATTCCAGGGCCAGCCATTACCGCGGTCATAGCCATTGAAGGCAGAGCTGTCCAGCAGCAGGTCACCGCTGATGCGGCTGATGCCCAATTGCTGGATCTGCTCCAGCAGCTGGCTCAGCTGGGCCCGGCTGAAGTCCGGTGCGCCGCTGAATTCAATCCGCCAGTCGCCCTGCCACAGGTTGCCCTGCTGCTGGCCGCGGCGCCAGAGTCGCGTCTGATAGCGGAAGTCCGCCCCCAGCTGCAGTTCGGCGGCATGGGCGGTCAGGAGCTTCAAGGTGCTCGCCGGGGGCAGGAGCAGGTCGGACTGATAATCGATGTTGACCCTGCCGCCGGCATCCAGAGGTTCAACCCGCAGGCCGATTTGACTGCCGGTGGGTGCCAGTGCCAGCAGTGACTGCCAACGGTCGGTGGTGACGTCGGCCTGGGCGCCGACCGTGATGCTGGCAAGGCTCAGGCTCAGCAGCAATGCATATTGCAGTTTCATGGAATGGGCAGGGTCCTTGGGCCAGGGGCTGCTGTGTTGGTCAGCGGTCAAGGATAACAGTTCAGTGAAACTGGCGATTGTTGGAAAAGCGCCGGCCAAGCGCCGGCTGTTCAGCTTGCACCTTGCAGGTGGGCAGGTTTTAGCGGCCCGCTCAGTTGTCGATACTGTCCAGACGGATGCCAAGTGCAGCTTCCAGGGCATCGAGTTTGCTTTTCATGATGTCGATGGAGTTGCTGCCATCGCTAAGCTCGGGGGACATGCGGATCATGTCCAGCGCTTCAACCAGAAAGGATGCCTCATTCATCTTTGCCAGTTGCTCCGCTGTCCAGTGTTTGGTTTTGTACATGGTGAATGCCTCGCAAGAACAGACTCTACAGGTATGGTTTAGGCGCACGGCTTTTGCAAGAAGTTCCCCGGGCCTCAGGCGGCGCTGCGTTTGGGCTTTTGTAGCCAGCGCCGGCCAAAACTGTTCACCAGCAACCCCAGCATGACTAGAAGAATGCCGACAACCTGCACTGCCAAGAGGCTTTCATCCAGAATCAGCCAGGCACAGAGCAGGCCGACAATGGGTACCAGCAGCGTCAGGGGTGCAATGCGCGAGGCGGGGTGATGTTGCAGCAGCCAACCCCAGGTGCTGTAGCCGAAAATGGTGGCGGCCAGTGCGAGGTAGCTGAGCGACGCCAGCGACTTGATCCCCATGCCTGCCAGGCTGGACATGATCAGCTCGGGGCCTTCGAGAAAATATGACAGCAGCATAAAGGGCAGAGGCGGAATCAGGGCGCCCCAGATCACCAGCCCCATCAGATTGACTGAGCCCCGGCTGCCGATATGGCGGTTGATAATATTGCCGGCCCCCCAGCTGGCCGCTGCAGCCAGTGTCAGGCCGAACCCTGCCAGGGTCATGCTGCCAGGGCTTGCCTGGCTGGCCAGAACGCCGAGGCCGGTTCCGGCGATCAGCAGTGCCCATAATTGCTGGGGCTGCCAGCGTTCACCGAGGAACATCAGGGCAAAGATCAGGGTGAAAATGGCCTGGGCCTGCAGAACCAGCGAGGCGATGCCCGCCGGCATGCCCACGTACATGGCACTGAACAACAGGGCAAACTGGCCGAAACTGATCGTAATGCCGTAGGCGAACAGCCAGCGCCATGGCAGGTCGGGCTTGCGGACAAACAGGATGGCCGGAAAGGCGACACAGATGAAACGCAATGCGCCCAGCAGCATGGGTGGAAGTTCGTCGAGCCCCCAGCGTATAAAGATGAAATTGCAGCCCCAGGCGAGTATTACCAGCAGGGCGAGCGTCCATGCCTTTCTGTTCATCGGTTTTTCCAGCTGTACGCGAAAAGAGCGGATTGTAGCGGCTTTGTGCCGCGACAACAGAAGAAATACATGACCTTGGCGGATGTTCGCCCTGACTGCGGGGACGCGGCTTAGCAGATGCGGGGCAGCAGTTCGCCGGACACCGGTGCCAGAGTCCGCTCGATGCCATAGAGTCCGTTGAGTATGACCGGTACGTTGCGTCTCGGTGCCAGGCGGCCAATGATGGCGGCGCCCTGTCCCATGGGATGGGCATGCAGCTGTTGCAGCAGCGGTTCGGCCTGGCCCGGCGCCACGGCGGCAAGCAGTCGTCCCTCGCAGGCCAGCTGCAACGGGTCCAGCCCAAGCAGTTCGCACAGGCCCCGGACCGCAGGCCTCACGGGCACCGCGCTTTCGTTGACAACCGCTGTGGTGCCGGCGGCCCCGGCGAACTCGTGCAGCACGGCATTGAGCCCGCCCCGGGTCATGTCGCGCAATGCGTGCAGGCCAGGTACGGGCAGCAGCGTCTGAATAAGTGGCGACAGGTTGGCGCAATCACTGCGAAGATCGCCAGAGATCGCGAGCTCCTGACGGCTGGCGAGGATGGCCGCGCCGTGATCGCCGATCGGGCCGCTGACGATCAGGCAGTCGTCCTGCATCAGGCGATGCGTGCCGGTATCGATGCCGGCCGAAATGATCCCCAGCCCGCTGGTGTTGATAAAGAGGCCATCCGCCGCCCCCCTGGGGACCACTTTGGTATCGCCGGTTACAACCTGAACACCGGCCTCACGGGCGGCCTTTGCCAGCGACAGGCAAATGTCCCGTAGCAGCGCCACGGGCAGCCCTTCCTCGATAATCAGTGCGCAGCTGAGGTAGCGTGCCACGGCGCCGCCCACGGCCAGATCATTGACGGTACCCTGGACCGCGAGGGAGCCGATATCGCCCCCCGGAAACTGCAGCGGCGTGACGACGAAGCTGTCGGTGGTGAAAGCCAGCTGCTCACCGGGTTGAAGCTCGAGTGCCAGGCGCGCCTGGTCTTCCTGACGGGCCAGAATCGGATTGTCGAACGCGGGCCAGATGAGCTCGCGCAGCAGGCGCTGCATGGGTTCGCCACCACTGCCCTGGGCCAGGCTAATCCGTTCGGTGCGAGCCATTGGCAGCTCCCTGGTGTCGGTACTGGTACCAGGCTGCACAGGCGCCTTCCGATGACACCATCAGGGCGCCCAATGGGGTATCGGGTGTGCATTCGCGGCCGAACAGCGGGCACTCACCGGGTTTTAACTTGCCGCTGAGCACCGCGGCGCAGCGGCAGCGCGGGTCGGCTTCAGCCGAAGGAACTGTGGGCTGGAGGCTGGCAGGCTGGGGGCTGTCCTGCAGCAGCGGTGTGGCATCGAAATCGCGGTAGCCAGGGCGCAGTTGCAGTCCTGAATGGGGCAAGGGCCCCAGACCGCGCCATTCGGCCTGGGGGGCTGGCTCGAACACCTCTGTCACCGGTGTCCGTGCTCCCGGGTTGCCCTGTGCCGTGGCGACCCGTCGATACTGAATCTGGATACGGGCCTGGCCCTGCTGCAGCTGTTCCAGCAGCAGGAGTACCGACTGCAGCAGGTCCACCGGTTCGAAACCGCTGATCACTACTGGCTTGTGATACTCGGTGGGAATGAATTCGAACGGGGCATTGCCGGTCACCAGGCTGACATGCCCCGGGCCGATAAATCCATCGATCCGCAGATCAGGGTCTGCCAGCAGAGCGCGCAGCGGTGGCTCGATCAGCACCAGGTGGCACAGCACGCGGAAATTTGTCAGGCCCTCCCGCGCTGCAGCCAGGATCGCCAGGGCGGTGGCCGGCGCCGTGGTTTCAAAACCGATGGCAAGAAAGACCACCTGGGTGTCGGGATAGCGGCGTGCCATGTCCAGCGCATCGCGGGGCGAATAGACCACCTGAACCCGGGCGCCGTCGGCGCGGGCCTGCAGCAGGCTGCCATGATACCCCGGGACACGCATCGCATCGCCATAACTGCACAGCAGGGTGTCCGGGCGCTGGGCCAGGGCAACGGCCTGGTCGATGACCGACTGCGGCAGGACACAGACCGGACAGCCCGGGCCATGGATAAACTCGATATTGTCCGGCAGCAGTTGGTCCAGCCCGAAGCGAAAAATGGTGTGGGTATGACCGCCGCAGATTTCCATCAGTTGCCAGGGGTGTTCCCTGGGAGGCAGCGCTGCCGCACTCTGACGGATTTTATCAACCAGGCGGGCGACGACCTCGGGCGCACGAAACTCATCGACATATTTCATTGCAGATCCTGCAGTTGCGACCAGAGTTCGAGCGAAGCCCGGGCTTCGTCATCGCTGATCAGGGCCAGGGCAACGCCGACATGGACCAGTACCCAGCGCCCGATCAGATCCTCGGCGGGTGCATCACCGGCGATGCAGCTCAGGTCGATCTGGCGTTGCACGCCACCACTGTCCGCAATTGCCAGGCAGTGGCTGGCATCGCTGATCGATACGACACAGGCGGGGATGGCCAGGCACATGGCTATTGCCCCTCCAGCCAGTCGAGCCAGGCCGTCATGCCATCGCCCCGGGTGGCGCTGAGCTCCATCACCTGCAGGTCTGGCTGGATCTGGCGGGCGTGTTCGATGCACTTTCGGGGATCGAACTGGACGTAGGGCAGCAGGTCGGTCTTGGTGATGATCAGCAGGTCAGCGTGGTGAAAAATGGACGGATACTTGAGCGGCTTGTCATCGCCTTCGGTGACGGACACCAGCACCACCCGGGCTTTTTCGCCCAGATCGAACATCGCCGGGCAAATCAGATTGCCGACGTTCTCGATCAGCAGCAGCGCCCCGTCCATTTCCGGTAGCTGGTGCAGGGCACGGTGCACCATGGACGCATCCAGATGACAGGCCTGACCGGTCTGAATTTGTACCGCCGGGGTGCCCGTGGCACGAATGCGTGCCGCGTCGAGTTCGGTTTGCTGATCGCCCTCGATCACCAGTGCACAGCGGCGTCCGCGCAGCCGGGTCAGGGTCTGCTCCAGCAGTGTGGTTTTACCGGCGCCGGGACTGGAAACCAGGTTGATGGCACTGAGGCGGTGATGTGCAAACCAGTCGCGGTTATGCTCAGCCTGGTGGTGATTGGCGTGCATCAGGTCCTGATGCAGTTCAATGGTCTGCGCCGCCATGGTGGCCTTCGGGACGTCTGTTGTTGTCCGCTGTGGTGTGGCCCCAGGGGCGAACTCCGCCGAGTCACAGCCGCAAATTCCACACATCAGCAGGCCTCCATCTTTTCTATAAGCACCTCGTCACCCCCTTGCAGATCCCGCTCCAGTGCGCCGCAGGCGGGGCATGGATCGAGCCAGCTTTCCAAAGGATAGCAGCTGGCGCACTGGCGACAGGTTGCACGGCCAGGCTGGCGCCGGATTGTCAGCGTGCAGCCATCCAGCGCCGCAGGTTTGTTCATTGCGCTGAAACAGAACTCCAGCGCCTGAGGTTCGACGCAGCTGAGACTGCCAATGGCGAGCTGGACGCTGAGTACCTGCTTGAGCTGGCGGCTCTGCACTTCGTGTTCCAGGCTCCTGCACAGGTTCCTGCACAGGCTCAGTTCATGCATGTGAAGACCTTTGCTGTGACGGTTGCGGCAACAGTGTGACTTCGCTTGAGCGTAGCAGGTCAGCCAGTGCCTGGCAGGCCTGTGGCAAACGGGCCTCGAGCGCTCGGCTCAGGCCGTTGCCCCACTCCAGAGATGCGAAGGGGGCGCCGACCAGGCTGATGCGCGCCGGGTGATCGCCCAGCACCTCGAGAAGCT
The DNA here is from genome assembly GCA_041586815.1 of Marinobacterium sp. Taxonomy (GTDB): domain Bacteria; phylum Pseudomonadota; class Gammaproteobacteria; order Pseudomonadales; family Balneatricaceae; genus Marinobacterium_A. The sequence goes on from JBFGZM010000017.1 coordinate 12,153, forward strand.
GCAGCAGCTGTACCGCGCCCATCTGGTGCACGGCGATTGCCTGTTCAGTGTGCAACGGCGGCAGCGGGTCGGTGACGATAACCGGGTGGCCGGGTGTATCGCTCTGTACGGCATCAAGCAGCACCAGCCAGGCACAGCCCGCGATGCGTTCATAGTGCGCCAGGGGCAGGTGACCGGCGTAGAGGCAGCGTACATTCGCAGGCAGCCGGTACCGGGCTTCAAACTGTCGCAGCAGCCGTTCCCCGAAACCATCATCGGTGCGCTCGGGGTGGCCGAGCGCCAGCAACACGATATCAGTCATCGCCGGCCTCCCTGCGGGCCCATGCCACGACCGCCTGACCGAGTGCCAGGCCGCCATCATTAGCCGGCACCTGGTGCGGAACCAGCACCTTAAACCCTGCGGTTGTCAGGATTGTCCGTAACTCAGCCTGCAATAGCCGGTTTTGCAGGCAACCACCACCCAGGACCAGGGTGGTACAACCCTGCTCGTGGGCCAGAGTCTCCAGCCGCCGTGCCAGCAGTCGGGCCAGCGCCTGGTGAAACCAGAGGGCTGTGCGGGCCGAAGATTCGGTTCGGGCACAGGCGAGTAACTGGTGCCAGAGTCCGGTGAGCTCCAGCGCATCCGTGGCACAGCCAGCATCGAAGCCGGGCAGGGGGGCTGAGTCCGCCCTCTGTGCCAGCGATTCGAGGTACATGGCGGCCTGGGCCTCGAAACTCTGGCGTGCGGGGGCTACGCCAAGCAGTGCTGCCACGGCGTCGAACAGGCGGCCGCAGGAACTTGCCCGCGGGGCATGCTGAGTGTGCTTCAGCATGCCTCTGAGGGTTTGCAGCGGTTGACGTTGCAGATCCCGTAGCGCAGGCAAGCGGGCGGTGGCGGTCTGTTCCCAATCCGGGAGCCAGCGCTCGAGATGGGCCAGCAGATTGCGCCAGGGCTCGCACGCCGCCTGGTCGCCACCGGGTAACGCCACCGCTGGCAGACCATCAAGGCGCTGGCAGTGACGATAATCCCCCCGCAGGATCTCGCCGCCCCAGATCGGGTGAGGGCTGTCGGCGGGCGCCAGGCCGCTGCCATCCAGTATCAGCCCCAGTGCGGGCGGGCCGTCGAGGGGGTAGCGGTGTTCGGCCAGGCAGGCCGCCAGATGGGCATGATGGTGGGCGATTTCGACCAGTGTCAGGCCCTGCGCCTGGGCAAGACTATGGGCCAGTCGGCGGCTGTGATAGGCGGGATGAGGATCGCAGACAATCCTGTTGACGGTGCAGCCCAGCAACTGTGCAAGTTGCTCCTGGGTCTGATGCAGCTGCAGCTGTAGCTGCGGGTTTTCCATGTCGCCCAGGTGCGGCGCCAGATGAGCCCGTCCCTGGCGAAGCAGGCAGGGTGCATTTTTCAGGTCGCCGCCCAGTGCCAGTATGCCATCGGCTTCCTGCATGCCCGTGGGCAGGTATATCCCGGAGGGAGCATAGCCCCGTGCCCGGCGCAGTATCTGCGGCCGGCCCGCGACAACCTGGGCAAGGGAGTCATCGACACGATGCCGAATATCCCGATCGTGCAGCAGCAGCGCATCCACAAGCGGTGCCAGCAGCGTCATGGCGCTGGCGTTATCAAGACACGGCGGTGCGCCCTCGACATTGCCGGAGGTCATGACCAGGGGGCCGCTCGTCGAGGCTATCAGCAAGTGCTGCAGCGGGGTTGAGGGCAGCATTGCCCCCACCCGGGAGAGGCCTGGGCAAAGGGTTGCTGGCAGGCAGTCAGGGAGCATGTCCAGCAGTACGATGGGGGCGGCGGGGCTATGCAGCAACTGCTCTTCTGCGCTGGATACACGGGCAAAGGTGCGTAGCTGCGCGGTATCGCGCACAAGCAGGGCCAGTGGCTTGTGTGGCCGCTGTTTGAGGTTGCGCAGCCGTGCGATGGCCGAGGTGTTAGAGGCATCGCAGGCCAGATGAAAGCCGCCGGTCGCCTTGATAGCCAGCAGTTGTCCCTGCTGCAGACGCTGTGCCGCTGCGTCGATGGTGTTTTGCTGGGCAAGCACCACCCCCTTGGATGATGCCAGCCAGAGCCTTGGACCACATTCGCCACAGGCGATGGGCTGCGCATGGAAGCGTCTGTTGAGTGGCTCTACATATTCCCGCTGGCAGTCGGCGCAGAGCCTGAACGAAGCCATGCTGGTACGGCTGCGGTCATAGGGCATCGCGGTGATAATTGAATAACGCGGCCCGCATTGGGTGCAGTTGCCAAACGCATAGTTATAGCGGCGGTCCCTGGGATCAAATATTTCACTGCGACAGCGCTCACAGGTGGCAATGTCCGGCAGGACCTGGGTTCGGTTGTGTCCTGCGGTGCTGTCGAGGATGCTGAAACTGTGGGGTATTGCGCTGCAGGGCTGCAGCCGGGTCGTAATGCTGTCGATCTGCGCCAGCGGGGGCAGGCGGTCATTGAGCTGTTGGCGGAAGCTTTCTGCCCGGGCGGGCGGAAACAGCCGGATCAAAACGCCGTCGGCATCGTTTCTTACGTCGCCCCGCAGAGCCATCTGTTGAGCCAGCTGCCAGACACAGGGGCGAAAACCGACGCCCTGAACGGTACCGTTGATGCGGATTTCGGCAATCTGCTGCTCCATCATGACTCCCGGACAGACGTTGCAGGCAGTATATGACCAGATAGTGTATCGCGCGTGGTAGGCCTGGAAGGCTGGACTATGCTGAAAAGACCTTCGGATCATCGAGTCGGTAAAACTGATGCAGCAGAGCGCTTTCTTGCCTCACCGAGCCTTGGCACAACTGTTTGAAGAGCTGCAGAGCGACGGTTACCGGGTGGTTGGCCCCACGGCGGAACAGGGTGCGATCGTGTATCGCGAGCTCGACTCGGTTGCCGGGCTTCCCGCTGGTCTTGTTGATGACCAGGCGCCCGGCCATTACCGGCTGGAACAGCAGGCGCATGGCCGCTATTTCGACTGGGTGGGCACTGCCCAGGGGCTCAAGCCCTGGCTGTTCACACCGGAGCAGCCGCTGATGGTGGCCCGCGAGGTAGAGGGCGGGCTGCGTTTTGAAAGCGTGCATGAAACGGTGCCACCGACGGCGGTTATCGGCCTGCGTGCCTGCGACCTGGCAGCACTTGCGCTGCAGGACAGGCATTTTCTGCAGGGCGAGTATCCTGACCCGCATTACGGCGCTCGCCGCGAACAACTGTTGCTGATTGCCGTCAACTGCCACCGCAGTGCCGCGACCTGCTTTTGTGTGTCTACCGGGGATGGCCCCCAGGTGACGGCCGGGGCGGACCTGGTGCTGGATGAACTGGACCAGGGGTTCTGGGTACAGGCTTCGAGCCCCCGGGGCCGCGCGCTGCTGGCCCGGCTGCCTACCCGCCCACTCTCGGGTGCGCACAAGCGGCGCAGCAAGGGGTTGAGAAAACGGGCCCAGGTGCAGCAAAGGGCACTTCCCGCCAGGGATCTGCGAGAGCCCCTGTACAAGGCGCGGGATAATGAACAGCTGTGGCAGTCGGTCGCAGACCGGTGCCTGACCTGCGGCAACTGTGCCGCGGTCTGCCCGACCTGTTTCTGCTCCCGGGTCGACGAGGAATCGCCACTGGATGCCAGCCAGAGTACCCAGGTGCGACGCTGGGATACCTGCTTCAATGATGAACACAGCTACCTGGTCGGGCATGTGGTGCGCAAGAGTGCGGTACACAAGTATCGGCAGTGGCTGACGCACAAGCTGGCGATGTGGCACGACCAGTACGATCGCAGTGGCTGTACCGGCTGCGGACGCTGTATTACCTGGTGCCCGGTGGGGATCGATATTGTCGAGGAGGTTCACCGGCTGTGCACCGAAGTGAAAGCCGGGGAGACGCGCGAATGAATGATCCCTGGTTGCCGCAGCAGGCAGTGGTGATCGACAAGGTGATGGAGACACCGGACGTCGCAACGCTGTCCCTCAGGCTGGCCGATCCCGTGGCACACGAGCGTTTTCACTTCGACTGTGGCCAGTTCAACATGCTCTATCTCTATGGCCTTGGGGAGGTGCCGATCTCAATCATGGACATGCAGCAGGGGCTGGTGCAGCACACCATTCGGGCGGTGGGGCGCATCAGCCGCAAACTGGTTGCCCTTGAGCCGGGTGCGAACCTGGGACTGCGTGGCCCCTATGGCAACAGCTGGCCGATCAAGCAGGCCCGCGGGCGGGATCTGGTGTTTATCACGGCAGGCCTGGGGTGCGCCCCGGTTATTGCGGCAATTCGACGGGCCATCGCCACACGGCCGGACTATCATCGCCTGGTGATCATGCAGGGCGTAAAGCACCGGGACGACCTGCTGTGGCAGGAGCAGTACGAACGCTGGCGCGAGGTGCCGGACTGCCAGGTGCTCTTGTCCGCCAGTGAGGAGAAACAGGCACACTTTGCATGGTCCCTCGGCATGGTGACCAGCCTGATCGACAAGGCCGAGTTTGATGTGAATAACTGTACCGTGATGATGTGCGGGCCCGAGCCCATGATACGTGCGTCTCTGCGCGGTCTGGCCGAGGCCGGTGTCGGGCTGGAGAACTGCTTTGTCAGCCTTGAGCGCAACATGCAGTGCGCCATTGGCCTCTGTGGCCACTGCCAGATGGGTACACCCTTTATCTGCCGCGAGGGGCCTATTTTCCGGGTACCGGATGTTCAGCAATGGTTTCTGCTGGAGGGTTACTAGTGATGGCAAAGGCCAGCGTTGCGGTTCACAAGCTTACCTCCTGTTCGGGCTGCCAGTCGGTGATCCTGAACATGGGGGAAAATCTGCTCAAACTCATTGAGCTGGTGGATATCCGTCACTTTATTGAGGCGGGGGTAAATGATCCCGAGGCGCAGGTCGATATTGCCTTCGTGGAGGGCAGCATCAGTACCCGTGAGGATGAGGTGCGGATCCAGCGGGTGCGCCAACAGTCGCGTTTTGTGGTGGCAATTGGCGCCTGCGCGTGCAGCGGCGGGGTACAGGCACTGCGCAATGTCAAAGACTCCAGGCTCTGGGCGAGTGCCGTCTATGCCGACCCCGGCTATCTTGATTCTCTGGCCGACTCAAGGCCCGTGGCAGAGCTGATCAAGGTGGATATGGAACTCTGGGGCTGCCCGGTCAGTGAACGCCAGCTGATCGCGGCGATTCGGGCCCTGCTGCATGGGGTCGCACCGGTGCTGCCAACCGAGAAAGTCTGCCAGGAATGCAAGCGTGCGGGCCAGGTCTGTGTGCTGGTCAGCCAGGCTTCGCCCTGCATGGGGCCGGTGACACGTGCCGGATGCGGTGCTCTGTGCCCGTCTTTTGGGGCGCCCTGTTATACCTGCTTCGGGCCCTCTGAGCAGCCCAATTGCGATGCACTGGGTGAGCGTCTGGTTGGTCTGGGTATTCCCGCCCGGCAGGTCGCCGAGCGCTTCGTCTCGATCAGTGCCGGAGTGAAACCCTATCAGAACGCATGGATGCGCTGGCGTATACCCGTTAAGGAGCTGGACGCATGACAGAGCCACGCAATATACGACTGCGGGTGCCCGTGATTACCCGCCTGGAAGGCGAGGGTGCGCTGGAACTGTATTGCCGTGGTGATGCGCTGGAGCGGGCGGTGCTGCGAATTTTCGAGCCGCCACGATTTTTCGAGAAGTTTCTGGAAGGCAAGCATTACAGCGAGCAGCCGAGTATCGCTTCGCGTATCTGCGGTATCTGCCCGATTGCCTACCAGATGACCGGTGTGCGGGCGATCGAGAATGCGCTGGGGCTTGATCCGGGGGACTGGATCAGCCGCATGCGCCGCATGCTGCAGTGTGGCGAGTGGCTGCAGAGCCATGCCCTGCACATACACTTCCTGGCGGTACCGGACTTTCTCGGCTTTGCGCACATGATGGATCTGGCCAAGGCGCATCCCGAAGCGGTGCGCCGTGGCTTGCGGCTGCAGGCGCTGGGCAATGACCTGATCAGCCTCAGTGGTGCTCGCTCGGTGCACCCGGTGGGGCTCAAGGTGGGGGGCTTTCACCGGGCGCCGGCGCCTGAACAGGTGGCGCTGTTGCAACCGCGCTTGCAGCAGGCGGAGCAGGATGCAGAGGCGCTGGTGCGCTGGACGGCGAGCCTGGACCTGCCTGAAAGTCATCAGGAATTTACCAGTGTCGCGCTGCATCACGATAGCGATTACGCCATGAATGAGGGGCGGGTGCGCAGCAACCGTGGGCTGGATATTTCTGCCGCACAGTATCAGCAGCATTTTTGTGAACACCAGGAACCGCACTCCACCGCGCTTTATTCCCTGCTGGAGGGGGAGCCCTACCTGGTGGGGCCGCTGGCGCGCATGAATCTTAACTTTGACCAGTTGCCGCAACCGGTACGTGAGCTGGCGGCTGACTGCGGCATTCGCTTTCCCAGTGACAATATCTATCACAGTATCCAGGCGCGGGCGCTGGAGTGTTATTTCACCATCCTCGAAGCCAGGCGGCTTCTGGCAGACTATAAGGTCCAGTCTGCTTCGGTGGCCGATGTTCCCAAAGACAGCTGGGGTGCCCACTGTACCGAAGCGCCACGTGGCCTGATTTACCATCACTACCGACTGGATAACGAAGGCTTTATCCGTTCGGCCTGCATTATCCCGCCCACCAGTCAGAACCAGGCGCGTATCGAAGCGGACCTGTACCAGGGTCTGACGCAGTTCGGGTTGGAACACAGTGATCAGGAGTTGCAGTTCTTCGCCGAGCGGCTGATCCGCAACTATGACCCCTGTATCTCCTGCTCGGTGCACTTTCTGGATCTGCGCGTCCACCGTTCCCAGGGTTTGTGAATCGTTGCTGCAGGCCCGGTTTTCGTTTGGCTGCCGTTCAGCGATACAGTGCTGTAGTGGGCGTTGTCATGGATGCTCGGTATTGTCAGACAGTCCCTGTCCTCCCTTAATTCTCGGAAGTTAATCAAATGCAGTGGTTTAATTGGCCCATTGTGGCGGCTGTGGTCGTGCTGGTCATTGTTGTATGGGCTATGCGGTATCGCCGCAGCGCAAAGCTGGACGACGATGCAATGCCCTATGAGCTGAGCGAATGCCTGCTGAATGATGAGCAGATTCGTTTTCTGGAAGTGCTGGAACAGGCCGTAGGTGCGGATCACCGGGTGCTCGTGCGGGTGCCTCTGACAGATGTGATCACAGTGGACGACGGGCTGTCGGGCCGCGCTCTGGAGGCGGCTCTTACTCGGCTGGATGGCCGGCAGTTCAGCTTTCTGGTCTGCACCCATGCGGCGCTGGAGCCGGTCTGCGCTGTGGAGCTGGATGAGCCGTCGCGGCGTCGCACCAAACTGCCTCGCCGGGACCTGCAGCTGGATGCCATCTGCGAGCAGGCAGGTCTGCCGCTGCTGCGGGTCGCGTCACAACTGAACTATCAGGTGGCGGACATCGGTCTGCAGTTTGACGCCCTGTTTGAGCCGCCGGTGCCGGAGCGAGGTGCACGGGAGCCGGGGTTCGAGTCACTGATGCCGGGGCTGTCGCTGTCGGCGCGTCCGGACAGCGTTGCGGCGGATATCTTCGGTGCAAACAGCGAGCAAAACATGGAGTGCCCGCGCTGTGCAGCACCCATGGTACTGCAGCGAGCTCCCAGGGGGGCGACCCCCGACAAGGCTTACTGGGCCTGCAGCCTGGCGCCGAGCTGCCGTCAGCGTATGCCATTGCAGTCGATGCGCAACGCTGACGCCCTGAGCCAGCGCCTGGAAGGCCTGGTGCCCTGATGGTCCTGGGCCAGGACACAATTGTATCCCGGCGCCGCCACCCCGCTGGAAATCACCGGTTGGCAGGCCGCTGCGGTGCCGCGTCGTAGCCAAGGGACGGTGGGTACAGTACAATTTGGCCGAGTTTCAACTGTTTGCAACGCCGGCTGTTTTTTACCTGAAAAGAGAAAAAGGCTTGTATTCGCGCA
>JBFGZM010000018.1:0-20033 GCA_041586815.1 Marinobacterium sp.
GTCTTTGTGGCCGCCTGGGCTTCCGACCTGCTTCACAAGCTGTTTGTCGCCAATACCGAAGTGTTGCCCGACACGGTGCTCATGACAGGGATCACGGCCATTGGTTCAACACTGCAGGCCCTGCTTGGCGCGAAATGGCTGCGGCCACTGGCAAGCGGCTACGCGGCGGTGGAAGATGAGAGCAGGGTGTTTTACCGGCTGTTGCTGGCAGGCCCTGTCGCCTGCATGATTGCGGCCAGTCTGGGTAACCTGACCATGTATCTGTTGCAGGGCGTACCACCACAACTGCTGGGCGCCAGCTGGCTAACCTGGTGGACCGCCGACAGTATCGGTGTACTGTTGATGGTGCCGCTCTTGCTGGTACTCATGCCGTTAGCCGGCAATGACCGTCGGCCTCATATCTGGCGGCTGCTGGTTCTGCCGCTGGTGGTCGCAACGCTGCTGGGGGCAGGGCTGTTGCTCGTCGAGCGTGCAGAAGTAAGTGATCATGAGAAAAGTGTCAGCCTTGTCAGTGAGCGCTTTCATGAGGTTGCTGAACATCATCTGCTGCTTGCTGAAAAAACGGTCAAGGTCGCGGAAGATTATATCGTCAATGATCTTGGCATAATGACGCAGAAAAAGTTCTCGGATTTTTTTGGACAGTCTGTTGATGGGGCCTTACTGAAAAAGCTGGTCTGGATTCCACGGGTGTTGCAGGCTGATCGCGAGGCCTTCGAAGCGGATGCCAGGGCGCGAGGTTGGGCTGATTACCGTATCTATGAATATGATAGCCAGGGCAATGCTGTACGGGCCGCAGATCGAAAGGACTATTTTCCTGTTCTGTTTGCCCGGGTTGCAGGCCAGACGGGCAACTTGCCCGCTCTTGCTGCGGGATTTGACAGTGCCTCGGATGCCGAGGCCCGGGCAAGGCTGACGTCGGCCATTGCTTCCGGTCGCACCTTTCTGGTTGAGCGCCATGCCACTTTTAGCGACGAAATAGCTCGTACGGATGATTTCAGGCTGTATCTGCCGGTCTACAAAGCGGGGTTTGATGTGCAGGCCGCTTCCGCGCAAGCACGCAACCAGGCCTTTTTGGGTTTTGTGGGCGCGGTGCTGTATTTTTCGGATTTTGCCCGCTCGCTGGCCAAAAATGCTCTGAATGAAGATGTTCATCTGCGGATGCTGCTGGTTTCGGCGGATGAAAAGACAACGCATGTTCTGCTGGATAACCGCTCGGAACTCAGCAAAAACACCGCACCGCTATGGCGCAATCACCCCGAGGTGATTGGCGACCACACGATTCTTATGGAATCCTGGCCTGCCCAAGCCTGGCAGCCCGGGCAATCGGCCTTCATGAAAGTCGCCATGGGCTTTGCAGTGTTGCTGATGCTGTTTATCACGTCTTTTTCGGTAGTGGCTGCCGGCCAGGCGGCCAGAAACGAGGCCAGAATTACCCGGCGTACAGCGTCTCTGAAAAGCGCCCGCAAGGATCTTGAAAATGTGCTGAACAGCGTGGCCACGATTATTGTCAAGCTGGGCGCTGATGGGTCTGTTGTCCAATATAATCTGGCTGCTGGGCATGTTTTTGGCAGCCGTGAAAATAATTCTGCGTACAAGGTAAGGCGTTACCCGGCCTGGGCTGAGAGCCTGTCACCGGACTGTGTTGAATTAATGGCGGCGGTTGGCAGCGCCCTCGCAGGGAACCCTGTACACCAGGATATCCGGTTAACATCTGCAGACGGGAGCCTTATTGTCACCGATCTGGTGCTGACGCCGATATTCGACCCAAAAGGTAATGTCGACAGTGTCATTCTGGCGGCGACGGATATTACCGCGCGCACGATAGCGGAGAGCAGACTGCAGCAGAGCGAGGGGCTGCTCAAGCGCGTTATCGAAGGCAGCAAAATGGGCTACTGGGACTGGGATGTCGAAGACAACCAGGTGCACCTGGGCGGCGCCTGGGCGGAACTGTTGGGATATGCACCGGATGATGCGCAGGCGAGCGCGACGGACTGGAAAAAACTGCTGCACCCGGCGGACAGAATCCGGCTCATGGCTGAACTGAATGCCAGTCTGGCAGCAGGCAACGGGGCTTTGACATCTGAAGTCCGGGCGCAAAGCAAAAACGGGGGCTGGCACTGGCTGCTGGTGCGCGGCAATGTGATCTCGAGTGATGGCGCCGGCCAGGTGCTGAAAATGTCCGGGACGGTGTCGGATATCAACAGTCGCAAGATGATCGCCATGGATCTGGAAGCGAGTCAGCACCGCCTTAAAATGCTGAACCAGTCGCTGGAGGCGCAGGTTGCACAGCGTACCGCCGAGTTAAGGGCGTTGAATAACGAGCTGGAAGACAGGGTGCGGCAGCGCACGCAGCAGCTGGAGACGGCGCAGCACGAAGCCGAGGTTGCAAACAGGGCCAAATCCAATTTTCTGGCAAGCATGAGTCACGAGATCCGGACACCTATTAATGGCGTTATCGGCATGCTGGATGTGCTGATGTATAGCGACCTGCCTGAAAGCCAGGTAGATATGCTGGATCTGGCCCGGCGTTCGGCATTTTCTCTGGTGGATATCATTGACGATATCCTGGACTTCTCCAAGATCGAGGCGGGCAAGCTGGAGCTCGAACAGGAACCGGTGTGCATCACCACCATCGTGGAGCAGGCCTGTGAGCTGCTGGATCAGGTAAGTCTCTCCAAGGGGGTGGAGGTGACCCTCTTTACCAGCCCCTTGCTGCCGGCCTGCTGCATCGGTGACGAGGTGCGACTGCGCCAGATACTGGTTAATCTGCTCAGCAATGCGATTAAATTTTCCAGTGGTCGGCACCCTGGCCGGGTCGCGGTGAGTGCCACCCTGGTGGAGTCCCGGTCGTCCTCCATCCGTGTCCAGTTTGAGGTGTCTGACAATGGCATCGGCATCGACAAGTCGGCGCAGATGAAGCTGTTTTCCTCCTTCGATCAGGCGGATGTTACCACCACCCGGCGATTTGGCGGCACAGGCCTTGGATTGACCATTGTGGACAGCCTGGTGGGCCTGATGGGCGGGGATATCAGCGTAGATAGCGAAGCAGGTGAGGGGGCAACCTTCTCGGTGCAGATTCCATTCCAGACCGTCCCTGAATCTGCGGACGAAGTTGCGGCCGCACCATCGCGGCCGTCACTTGAAGGTCTGCAGTGCCTTCTGATTGGGCCCCCGACGGGTGTCCTGCGGGGCCTGGGAACCTACCTGGAGTTTGCCGGGGCCTGTGTGGCCAGCGCACCGCGGATCAGTGATGCTGCCGCCCGGTCCGCCGGCTTCTCGCCAGAGTCCGTTTCCCTGTGGATCTATGATGCCGGTGACCAGGGGGCACCCATTGACGCGCTGAGAGCGGCGGCGGGCAGCGGGGGCCGGGTACGTTTCCTTTCGGTCGAACGGGGTGCCCGCAGAATCGCGCGTACCAGGGCTGAGGATCATTTGGTGGTTGATGCCAACCTGCTGAAACACGGCACTTTCCTGGAGGCGGTTGCCTGCGCTGCAGGCATTCTGGATGCGTCCGCGTTACCCGTACCCGGGTTGCGAAGCGGGCGCAAACTGAGTGCGCCAACCCCGGTGCAGCATCCCGATGAGCGGATACTGGTGGCCGAGGATAATGAAGTGAACCAGAAAGTACTTCAGCGCCAGCTGGCGCTACTGGGGTACCAGGCTGACTTTGCCCGGGATGGCAAAGAGGCGCTGGAGCGCTGGTGCAACAGCGACGGCTATTCCCTGATCCTGACGGATCTCCATATGCCCGAAATGGATGGATATGATCTGACCAGAAATATCCGGGCCCTCGAGACCGGGCCTGCGTCCGTGCCCATCATTGCCCTGACGGCGAATGCGCTCAAGGGCGAGGCCGAGAATTGCCTGGCAACAGGGATGAATGCCTATCTGAGCAAACCGGTGGCCCTGGCGGAGTTGAAAGCCGCACTGGAACACTGGTCCGGTCAAGGGGACAAGGCCACCCCGCCCCCTCAGGGCGAGAGTCTGATCGCCGCTCGGGCACAGGCTGCGGTGGACTTGCGGGTGCTGCAGGAACTGGTCGGCGATGATGAGGCCTTTGCCATGGAGCTGCTACAGGAATTCAGGGCCCTGCTCGACACTCACCTTGTCAGCATGCTGGACGACTGGGAGGCCGGGTCGCCGGATTCAGTGGCCGCGGCGGCACATAAACTGAAATCCTCCGCCCGTGCCATGGGTGCGCTCGCATTGTGCGGCATTCTGGAACAGATCGAGAGCACTGTCGCAGTCAAGGACAAGACAGCCCTGGCGAGGCTGATGAGTGCATTCGAAGCCGAGATGTCCAGAGTGATAGCCTGTGTCGAGGAGGTATCGGGTGTGACCGGCTAGCGACGGAGCGGGCATGTTACGAGGCTGGCGGTAGCGGTTGCGCGCCGGCCGGATGTGCAGCCTTGCAACACCGCCCAGGGCCGGTCAGTGGGGCCGGAATTTATCGGTCTAAAGCCCTTGGCTTTCCGCCGGGACTTTTGCTACATTGGCTGCGGTTTTGCGCACTTACATGCGTTTCTGGTTTTTGTGTATCTTTTTTCGGTAAAGCCTTTAAGTATCTGTGGCTTGGCTTTAATTAAAGCCAGCCTCAGGTGTGGGCTCATTCTTTGATGTATCAGGCTCTACCCGGCTCTTTCGGGCCACCCCTGCCACCTATGGGCAACGACGCCGCTGCGGTGGTGCAGCCTTATTCAAATAAAGTGCGGCAGTTATACTGCTATCATTGCGGTTAGCCGGGCAGGCAATTTGGATAAAACTGGATGTTCGGGCAGGTTTTGCCCAGCCCCTCAATACTTTTAACTGCTTGAACGGCGTGATGTGCACTATAGAAATGTTAATAGTTGATAGTTTAGTCAGCTTATTGCGGATCAGTGGAAATAGCAGGGAACGCAAATGAATATACTGATTATCGACGATGATTTTTTTGTCCTCAAACTGCTTGGGCGTCAGCTGGCTAACCTGGGATATCCCCAGGTAACGGTCTGTCAGCGGGCAGTCGATGCGATGGGGATTATCGAGAATGCAAGTGCGCCCTTCGATCTGCTGTTCTGCGATATCCAGATGCCGGAACTGGACGGGGTCGAGCTGCTTAGGCAGATTGCACAGCATGGCTTCCCGGGTGGCCTGGTGCTAATGAGCGGAGAAGACGAGCGTATTCTTCATGCAGTAGGCTACCTGGCCCAGGCCCACAGGCTCCGGGTGCTCGATGCGTTTACCAAGCCGGTCAAGCCGGAACAGCTGCAGCGAATTCTGGATCTGCAGCTGTCCTTCGTGGTGCGCGAATCCGCGCCGGCCAAAAAGATCTACGATGCTGAAGCGGTTCGGCATGCCATTCATAACGATGAACTGGTGAATTACTACCAGCCCAAGGTATCCAGCCATACCGGCGAGGTGGTCGGCGTTGAAACCCTGGTGCGCTGGCAGCATCCGGTGGATGGCCTGGTCTTTCCTGATCAGTTTATCGCCACGGCCGAGCAAAGCAGTCTAATCGATGATCTGACCCGGGTGGTGCTGATCAATGCGCTGAAGCAGTGCCGCGCCTGGCGTGATGAAGGTCTGGACCTGAGCGTCGCGGTGAACATTTCCATGAACAATCTGAATTCCCTGGATTTCCCCGACTTTATCGTGGATGTGGCCAAGACGGCAGCGGTGGAGTTGCCCAAACTGGTCCTGGAAATCACCGAAAGCCAGCTGATGAATAATCCCGTCACCGCGCTGGATATTCTGACGCGGTTGCGGCTCAAGCATATTACGCTTTCCATTGATGACTTTGGCACGGGCCATTCATCCCTGAGGCAGCTGCGGGATATCGCCTTTAACGAACTTAAGGTGGATGCAGGCTTCGTACATGGCGCCTCCCAGAGCCCGTCACAGCGTGCGATTCTGCGGGCGAGCGCTGACATGGCACGGGGGCTTGGGATGCAGTCGGTGGCCGAAGGGGTTGAAAACACCGACGACTGGAACTTCCTGATCGGCCTTGATCTGTGTGACATCATGCAGGGATACTTCATCGGCCGGCCCATGCCGGCCTCAGCCATGCAGGGCTGGATGCAGGAATGGGAAATGCGCCGGCATGACCTGATGGAAGGTATTGGCCGCAATGGCTAATACGAACATTCTGATCGCGGCCGAAGATGTTGATGATGCCGATATCGTCTACCAGCTGCTGCGCAAGGAATTCGATCAGGTGGTGGTGTCGACCGCCCCGGACAAGGCCATCTCCGATTTTGAGCAGCACAGCCCGGCCGTGCTGGTGCTGGCGTTCAATACGCTGGCAAAGGCGCAAACATATTACCTGGGGCTGTATCGCCTGAGTCATCAGGCCCACGGCCATCCTCATCGAACCATAATTCTGTGCACCAAGGCCGAGTTGCAGGAAGTATATGGCCTGTGCAAAAAGGGTCACTTTTCCAGCTATGTCCTGTTCTGGCCGCTGGGGTACGATTCAACGCGGCTGGCGATGGAAGTGCATCATGCCCTCAAACAGGTGGCTGAAAGCGAGGCCGATGTGCCCTCGGCCAGCGAGTTCGCCGCCCTGGGGCGCAGAATTGCCGGCCTTGAAGCCTTGCTGGAATTGAGCCTGGCCCAGGGCAGTCAGCATATGGAACAGGGGCGCAAGTCCCTGGAGCAGGCCGGCGACGATATCAGCCTGGCGCTGGAGGGATTCGCCCGGCGGTTTTCCGTGGATGAGCACCAGGCGTTGCTGCAGGCTGGCGGTCCGGTTGGCGAGTCTGTTCTCGGCCTGCTGCAGTCCGAGTTCGCGCGCCTGAAAACCGAGCATGTGGACAAACATCTGCAGACGGTGAACGCGGCGATGGCGCCGGTCAGTGAATGGGCCCAGCAGTTAGAGCAGGATCTGGCGCCTGGCCTTGAGTCGCTGCGCGAAATGCAGACGCTGACCCAGCGCCGTCGCCCGCGGGTGCTGGTGGTCGATGACGACGAATTTCAGCACAAGCTGATAACGCGGTTGCTGGCCGATGCAGAGATCGAGCTGATGTTTGCCCTGTCCAGCCAGGACGCCCTGGCAAGCATGCACAGGCAAAGGCCCGAACTGGTGCTGATGGATATCAACCTGCCGGACATGAACGGTATCGAGGCGACCCGGCGCCTGAAATCCATCGAGTCCTTTGCCAGTATTCCGGTGGTCATGATTACCGGGCACAGCCAAAAACAGGTCGTGGTGGAGAGCTTCAAGGCCGGTGCCTGTGATTTTGTCGTCAAGCCGTTTGACCGGGCCGTGTTGCTGAAAAAAATTGGTACGCTTTTGCACATGGAGTGACGCTCGAGTAGTGTAATGCAGCTCGTCCGTTTGTGTTTTTTGGCGACAAGGATGAAACCCCGATGTATCTGAATCGGACACCTGCTCCTGCTGAACCTGACCTGTCCTCGCCTGCCCGCCTCCGCCCCCGCTTCTGGCACCGGCGCCTTGCGACTGTCGCTCTGATCTGTGCTGCGCTGGCGCAGCTGATCGGAAACCCTGATCTGGCGGCACCTTCGCAGTGTTGGCAGCAATCGATGTGCCCCACACCGGGTACCGAGTCGGCAGACGCACTGAACGCCCTGTCTGAAGTGCCGCTGCTACTCTATGCCGGAGCCGTATCGCCCTGGCCTGTGGGGCTGGTTGCGGACAATCACAGCTCCCTGACGGTCTTGATGTTCATCCTGCTCATCGCCGCTCTGGCCGCACTCGTCATACTGAAACGGCAACTGGGGCGCAGCCGCAAAGCATCCCTCTGTGTGGCCGAGCTGACTGCCGCCCGGGCGGAACTGCTTGGGGCCAATGCCCGGCTTGAAGATACGCTTGCCCGGCGTACCGATCAGCTGGGTGAAAGTGAACAGTTGCTGCGCGCAGCGCTGGACGCGCTGGAAGCGCGTATTGTCGTACTGGATGGCAAGGGCATGATCCTCATCGCCAATCGTTCCTGGCGGTCGTTTGCTCAGGGAAATGTCGAGTTGTGCGAGCGAGCGGGGGAGGGCGACAACTATCTTGAAGCCTGCAACCGCTCTGGCCCCAGGGGCATTAAAACGGCCACGCTGGTGCTGGAGGTCATGCAGGGGGTGCGCCCGGAGGCCATGTTCGAATATTCCCTTGTTGCCGGCAAGCAGCAGCGCTGGTTCCAGTGCAGAATCACGCGCTGCAGTGAAGGCGAGCCTTTGCGCGTTATCATGGCGCACAAGTCGATTACGTTGCGAAAGAAGGCCGAAACCGCCTTCAAGCGGCTGAGCAATGAAATGGAACAGCGTGTGCTGGCACGTACCAAGCAGCTGCAGGAGGCTCGGCAGGGGGCACTCCAGGCCAGTGAGGCAAAATCACAGTTTCTGGCGACCATGAGTCATGAAATTCGCACGCCGCTTAACGGCGTGATCGGTATGGTGGACGTGCTGGAGCAGACGGCGCTGGATGCAAAACAAAAAGACATGGTCGACCTGATTCGCATGTCGGGCCTGTCACTGCTGGATATCATTGAGGATATTCTTGATTTTTCCAAGATTGAGGCCGGACACCTGGAGTTGAGCCTGGAGCCCTTTTCGATTGTCGCCGTAGTCGAACAGTGCTGCTCAATGCTGGACAACCAGGCAAGTAACCTGGGTATTGAACTCAGGCTGTTTACCGATCCTGCGCTGCCGGATGTGACGATCGGTGATGAACTGCGGATTCGTCAGGTTCTGCTCAACCTGGCCAACAATGCCATTAAATTTACCAGCGAGCAGGAGGACGGTCGAGTATCGGTAAGGGCGCTGCTGGATGACCAGGCGGAGCCGCCCTGGCTGCTGTTTCAGGTTACTGACAATGGCATAGGCATGGATGCACAGGCGCAGGAGGGACTGTTTACGGCCTTTAAACAGGCTGATGCCAGCACCCGGCGCCGATTTGGTGGCACCGGGCTGGGGCTGGCTATCTCGCACCATCTGGTCAGCTTGATGCACGGTGAAATACAGGTACAGAGTGAGCCCGGCAAGGGGGCGCGCTTTACTGTCCGGCTGCCCCTGGCCCCTGATGCGCCTCGCGAGGAACCGCCGCCTTCGCCCGTCGACGGATTGCGCTGCCTGGTGGTCGGCTCTGCGAAAAGCCTGGCAGATGACCTGTACGTCTATCTGGCGCACGAAAACACTGAGGTGGCTCGGGTCGCCGATCTGGCGGCGGCCCAGGAGTGGCAGGGGCAGGCGGGGGCGGGGCTCTGTGTCTGGGTGGTGGATATTGAACGGCAGTCGCGGGAGATCGAGGGGTTTGAACTTAAAGCCAGCCTGCTGCCGGGCCAGGAAGTGCGTTTTGTGCTGATTGAGCGGGGCCAGCGGCGGCAACCCCGCCTGGCCAGCGCCGGTCGGGTTGAGGTCGATGGGAACGTTCTGACGCGCAAAACACTGCTGGCGGCGGTAACCTTCGCCAGTGGCCGCAAGACACTGGCGGCGCTCAGGCCGGCGGAAACCGCCAAAACACCCGGCAAGCGAACGGCCCCCAGCCGTGCCGAAGCCCAGTGGCGCGGTTGTCTGATCCTGGTGGCCGAAGACAACAGGGTCAATCAAAAAGTATTGCTGCACCAGCTTGGGCTGCTGGGATATACCGCGGACATTGCTCAGGATGGTCGCGAGGCGCTGAAGCTCTGGCGCAGCGGCGACTATGCGCTCTTGCTGACCGATCTGCATATGCCAAAGATGGATGGCTATCAGCTCACCGCTGAAATAAGAGCCGAGGAAACGGGTGATGCACGATTGCCCATCGTTGCCCTGACCGCCAATGCACTCAAGGGCGAAGCCCAGCGCTGCCTGGATGCCGGCATGGATGATTTCCTGGGCAAACCTGCACGCCTGGAGCTGCTGGGGGCCAAGCTGGAAAAGTGGATGCCCCATGGGGACGCTGCGGCAAAACCCGTGGGTCGGGAGCCACCGACGGGGGCGCCGCAAGCTGCGGACCCCAAGGCGGGGGCCGTAACCTCCGTGAGCCTCGATACCTCGGTACCGGCGGCCTTTGTTGGCGGTGATCTGACGATAATGCACGAACTGCTGCAGGATTTTCGCGACTACAGTCGCGAAAAGGCGGAAGAACTGCTCAAGGCGTATGAAAGCAGGGACATTCAGGCGGTTGGCGAGCTAGCTCACAAGCTGAAATCGTCGGCCGGCTCAGTGGGCGCCATGCGACTGAGCGAATTCTGCGGCTGGCTGGAAAGTGCCGCGCGGGATGATGATCAGGACGCAATGGTGAAGCTGATTCCGTTGTTCCGGGCTGAAATATTCGCTGTGGATCAGGCGATTGCCGCGCTCTGATGCAGGGGGCCGGCGACAGGGCAACACCCGGCGTGATCTGTCATTTTCTCGCTGCTGCAGAGGGCGGCAGAGAACCCGAGTTGCACGGCCGCTGCGGCGTTACGGCGTTGCGGTGCGGGTCCTGTTTTGTACCATTGAACATCAATTATTCCTGATTTTCCTACCCAAGGACGACGGTAGAAATGCCCCAGAGTCATACTTCCGCGTTGGCTGAACCCCCGCGATTGGCAGCCGCATTTGCAGGCTCATGGCCTCTCTGGCTGCGTGTCGTGGTGCTGGCCAGCGCTTACTGGGCCGGTGCCCAATGGAGCATAGCGCTGGCCCTGCCGCCGGGGCTGGCCGCGCCCGTGTGGCTGCCGGCCGGCTTCGCCCTGGCCGGCATGCTGCTGCTTGGATCGTCCTCCTGGCCTGGTGTCTGGCTCGGGGCCTTTGTATTTTCCGTGCTCAGGCGCACCGAGTTGCTGGGGGGAGAATTGACCCTGACGGTGCTAGGGCTCGCCGCTGTCATCGCCCTGGGGGCCACACTGCAGGCCCTGGTTGCCGCCCGCCTGATATTCCCGCTGTATCGCGCCATTTCGGTGTCGAGTGGTATTGCGTCAACACGCTCGCTGGTGTATCCGCTTGTTCTGGGGGTGCCGCTCAGCTGCATGCTGTCTGCTGCTATCGGTAGCGCCGGCCTGGGCGGGTTCCAGCATATTCCCGTTGAGGACCTGACCGCCATCTGGATGACCTGGTGGGCCGGCGATTGCCTGGGCATTCTGCTGGTGGTGCCGCTGCTCTTTGCCACGGCGGTGTTCAGGCAAAAAAACCTTGGCAGCGCGGCTCAGCTATTGATCATGCCCTGGCTGACCGCCGGGATTGTGGTTAGCGGATACTACTGGCTGGCGCGCTCGGAGCAGGCCCTGGAGCAACAGCGGGTTGAGGTCCGCGGGGCACAGTTTCTCGAGCAGTGGACAGAGTTCGTTTTGCGGCAGGAACAGGCAGTGAGCACCCTGGCTGACTTTATTGCCGCCCATTCAGACATCACCCGGCTGGAGTTTGCGCATCTTGGCCGCAAGGCCTTGAATGGAGAGGGTGTTGCCTGGCTGGGGTGGGCGCCGGAACTGTCGGCAGCTGATCGCACCCGGATTGAACAGCCGAGCATGCGCGAGGCGCGAGGCGGGTTCACTATCATTGAGCCGGGGGAGCAGGGCACCTTTGTGCCCGCCGGCACACGCGAGCGGTATTTTCCTCTGCGCTTTATGACTTACGGTGCGAACGGCGCCCCGCCGCTGGGCCTGGATATGGGTTTTTCGGCCGCCCATGCGGATGCCATACAGCGGGCAACAGGCGGGGCGCAGCCCGTTGCGCTGCCGGCCCGTCAGTGCAGCGAAAGCCGCAACGGTCGGCTGCTGTTCATTCCCGTGTATCCGGTCATGTTTGACCCTCTGACGGTCGATCAGGTCACCAGGCGGGAAGCGTCCCTGGGGATTGTTGCAGGTTGCCTGACACTGGAAACCGAATTTCTGTCCGGTCTGATGCAAGATGCTGTACAGGAGGGGCTTGGCCTGCGTGTGACGCATTTGTCCGCCGTACTGTTTGAACAGGCTGTACCCCAGGACGGAGATCGGCAGCCGGACTGGTCCGGGCCTCTCGATGTGTACAGCGACGACCCCGGGATACTGGAAGTGTGGGCCCTGACGCCCTGGCAACCGGGTCAAACAACAGCCATGAAGCTCTATCTGGCAGGGGCGGTGCTGGCAGCACTGCTAGCGTTCTTGCTTGTGCTGATCAGCGCAAGCCAGACCCAGCGTGTTCGACGGCAGGTGGCGGTGCGCACAGCCGAATTGAACGATACCAGGGCGCATCTGCAGCGCATTGTAGATGGCAGTCAGCTCGGTTACTGGGACATCGACCTGACCCGTGGCAGCTTGACGCGTACAGGTGTTCCTATGAGTATTTTCGGCCCGCCGGTACAGGCCATGCAGGCCGCGAGCGATGGCTGGGCCGCTCGGCTGCATCCGGATGACCGGGCCAAGGCACTGGCGGCAAAGGAGGCGCTGGTACAGGGGACGGTGGATCAGGCGCAGGCGGAGTTTCGGCTGCGGCTGTCGTCCGGGGCCTGGCACTGGTTTCAGTTACGTGGCTCCGTCGTCAGCCGTGATCCGGACGGAAAACCGCTGTATATCTCCGGTGTTACGACCGATATCCATGACAAAAAGCAGCTTGAGCTGGCATTGCGCCAGAGTGAAAAGCGGCTGATTGATGCCAATGCCGACCTTGAGCGTACGGTTGCCGAACGCACGGCCCAGTTGAATGCAAGCGAGCATTTTGTGCGCGAAGTGCTTGATTCGCTGGCGGCCCATATTGTCGTACTGGATGAGTCAGGCGTTATTCTGGCCACCAATCGCGCCTGGCGCCTGTTTGCCCGGGAAAATGGCATGGCCCCGGAGCGGGTGAGTGAAGGGGTCGATTATCTGCAGGCCTGTGACCGGGCAGGGCAGGATGGCGCCAGGGCCGCAGCCCTGATACGGGAGGTCATGCAGGGCCTTCGTGCCGAAGCGAGCTTTGAATATTCCTGTCTTGAGCCGGAGAAGGAGCGCTGGTTCCTGTGCAGAATCACCCGGTTTGCCGGCAGCGGTCCTGTACGGGTGGTGCTGGCGCATGAAAACATTACCGAACGTGTACAGGCTGAACAGGTCAGCCAGGACCTGGCTGGTGACCTGCAGGCAACCTTGCAGGCCCTTCCGGACCCGCTGTTCGATCTGGATGAAAAGGGTGTATACCACCAGGTATGGAGCAGCGAACACAAGCTGCTGGCTCGCCGCAAAGAAGCCCTGGTGGGTATGAACGTCAGTGAAGTACTGTCCAGCGAGGCTGCCCGGGTGGTTGTGGAGGCCATTGGCGAAACGGTTCGCCGTGGCCAGTCCCGGGGGCAGCTGATACGCCTGGCCCTGTCCAGGGGGGAGCGCTGGTTCGACCTGTCGGCTTCGGTCAAGCGCAGTACCCCGGGAGAGCCACGGCGGGTGATTATGCTGGCGCGTGATATTACGGATCGCAAACGGGCCGAAGATGCGCTGCAGCAACTGAACGAGAACCTGGAACAGCGGGTAGAAGCAAGAACACGGCAGCTGACGCAGGCCCGGCGTGACGCCGAGGCGGCGAGCCGGGTGAAATCCGACTTCCTGGCCACCATGAGTCACGAAATTCGTACCCCCCTGAATGGTGTCATCGGCATGGTGGATGTGCTGGAGCAGTCCCGGCTGCAGCCCTACCAGCTGGATATGGTCGAGCTGATCCGCGACTCGGGCCTGTCGCTACTGCATATCATCGACGATATTCTCGATCTGTCCAAGATAGAGGCGGGTCACCTGGTACTGGAGTCGGAACCTTTTCAGATCGCACGGCTGGTGGAGAAAACCTGCGCCATGCTGGATGCTCAGGCGGCCGGCAAGGGCGTCGAACTGACGCTGTTTACGGACCCGACCCTGCCGGATCAGGTGCTGGGAGACGAGCTTCGACTGCGGCAGATCCTGCTGAACCTGGCCAGCAATGCCATCAAGTTTTCCGGCGAGCATGATTCCGGGCGTGTCTCGGTCAGAGTGCTGTCGGCCGGTCAGAGTGGCCTGCAGGTGCGGGTCAGGTTTCAGGTTACGGACAACGGTATCGGCATGGATGCCCAGACGCAGGCGGGTCTGTTCACGGCCTTCAAGCAGGCAGATTCATCCACCACGCGGCGTTTTGGCGGTACCGGGCTGGGGCTGGCGATTTCAAAACATCTGGTCACCCTGATGGAAGGCGATATCCAGGTGGCGAGCGAGCCGGGCAAGGGTGCTGTTTTCACGGTCACGGTGCCCCTGTTGCCGGTCACGCCGGGCGCACCTCCAGGGCGCTCACCGGTTGCCGGGCTTCGCTGCCTGGTGATCGGCGCAGACAATGGACTTGCCGCCGATATCGCTGCGTATCTGGTCCACGGGCAGGCCGAAGTCTGGCAGGTTGCCGATATCGGGAGCGCTCACGACCGGGTGAAGGCATCGGGCCTGGAGCCTGACCTGTGGATTCTGGACGTGGAAGGGCGCGCGGCCGCACTGTCGGAGCTGGGTCTCTGTGCAGATGCAGCGGCAGGTTCCAGCCGCCGTTATGTGCTAATTGAGCGGGGGCAGCGTCGACGGCCCCGCCCGATTGATGGCAACTGCGTAACAGTGGATGGCAATGTTCTTACCCGGGATACATTGCTGGCGGCGCTGGCAATGGCCAATGGCCAGCTGTTGCCCCAGGAGGCGCCCCCGACGCGTGCCCCGCTGCAGCTCAGTCCGCAGCCCCAGTCCCGTCTTGAAGCCCTGAAGCAGGGTCGGCTGATTCTGGTTGCAGAAGACAACCTGGCCAACCAGAAAGTGCTGTCGCATCAGCTGGCGATGTTGGGGTACTGCGCCGATATGGCGGTCGATGGCAAGCAGGCACTGGCACTCTGGTGCCGCGACGACTATGCGTTACTGTTGACCGACCTGCACATGCCAGAGATGGACGGCTACCAGCTCAGTGCCGCGATCCGGGACCAGGCGTCCCCCGGCGCGCGATTGCCGATTGTCGCCCTGACGGCCAATGCCCTCAAGGGGGAGGCGCGGCGCTGTCTCGAGGCCGGCATGGATGACTACCTGAGCAAGCCGGCCAGGCTTGAAGAGCTGCGGGCAATGCTTGAAAAGTGGATGCCTGTGGGGGGGGCTGAGTCTGCTGCTTCCCCGGCAACTGCAGAGGCCGGGACAACCGAGCCCGCAAACGCCACTGAAGCCGCGCCTGCTGATACGGCAACCGAGGTGGGAGCCGTGGCCGCGGGGCCGGTGGACACGGAGGTACTGGCATCGCTTGTCGGCGATTCGCCCGATATTATTCAGGAGTTTCTGCAGGATTTTCGCACCTACGGCGGTCAGATGGCGGATCAGTTGCTGCTTGCCTGTCGCAGCGAAAATGTAGAGGATATCGGCGCGATAGCTCACAAGCTCAAGTCATCGGCCCTCTCCGTTGGCGCGAGTTCGCTGGCGCAGTGCTGTTCAGGGCTTGAAAACGCCGCCGGTGCACAGGACGCGGCCGCTATCGCCACGCTGATACCGCAGTTCGAGGCGGAAATGGCGGCAGTGGCGCAGTTTATTGATAACTTCTAGGCTGAGAATGTCTGTGGCCTTCACAAGGGACTGAGAATGTCGGAAACCAGAGCGTCGGCTGTTGATGCGCCACAGCAGTTTCTGCTGGTGTCGCTGGGTCCCTTGCGGCTTGGCTTGCCGGTGGCGTCACTGGTGAAAACCGTGCGACTGGTCGCTGTCACTGCCCTGCCCGGGGCTCCACCCGTGGTCGAGGGTGTCATTAACTGCCATGGCCGGCTGGTGGCGGTTCTCGACATTCGACGCCGTTTCGGCCTGGCCCCTGAGCCCCACCGTGCTGCGCAGTATCTGGTGCTGCTGCAACTGCCACAACGGCAGGTGGCGATTCGGGTGGACAGGGTCGAGGATCTGATTGCAATCGACGCTGCCCGGATTGAGCGGGCAACGGATATCTATCGCGCCAGCCGCTCAATTGCCGGTATAGCAAGGCTTGATGACGGCCTGGTGGTGATTCACGAGTTTGGACGATTTCTGGATGACCTTGAAGCCTCGCAGCTGGATCAGGCATTGCAGGAGCACCCGCTGTAATGACGGTGGTGGCATGCGGGCCGGATAACCCGGCAGGCAGCAGGGCAGGTCGCGTACCGCGACCCAGGATCAGGGAGGATGCTGCGGTGAGCACGGTAGAAGACTGGGTCTGCAGCCACTTTGGCCTGCGGCAAAAAAACGATCGCTTTGATCATGTCGTTTCGGCCATTCGTTATCATGCCGGGCAGGCAGGCTGTGCGGACCTGCGCGAATACCTGCAGCGGCTGGACTCGGATCCGGGTCTGTATGCCAGGCTGGTTGAGCACCTGAGCGTGCAGGAAAGCTATTTTTTTCGCGTACCGGACCAGTTTGCCTTTATCAGGGGCCGGATTCTGCCCGACTTTGTTGCCCGCCAGGGGGCTTTTGCCTCACTCCGGGCATGGAGTGCGGGCTGTGCCAGCGGAGAGGAAGTCTATTCGCTGGCAATACTGCTGCACGAGGCCCGCCTGCTTGATCGGGCCTCGCTATTGGCCACAGACGTGTCCGACGCTGCACTGGCAAAGGCGCTGGGTGGCGTGTATCGGCCCTGGTCATTTCGCAGCGAAGAACACTGGCCTGTCATGCATAAATATTTCTCGGCCGCGGCGGATGGGGATTTTGTGGTGGATCCGCGCCTGCGCCGTCGTATCCGTTTTCATCTGCACAACCTGCTGCGCTCGCCCTATCCGGATGCCGCAAGCGGCACCTGCGACCTGGACCTTGTGCTCTGTCGCAATGTACTTATCTATTTCAGCCGGGAACGGGCACAGCAGGTGGTACAGCGGCTGCAACGCTGTCTGGCGCCGGGCGGCTGGTTGATCACGGGGCCGTCAGATCCTCTGGCGCCCGCCGTGTCCGGTTGTGAAACCCTGGTGACCGCCGCCGGTGTGCTGTACCGGCGAAAAACGACGGCCGAGGTTGATCACGGCACCGAGGTCTTTGCGGCCAGACCTGCAACAGCAGGCGCAGAACCGATGCCTGAGCCCGCGCCCGAATATTTCAGCGACCCGGCGGGGCGAGGCACGGCGCTACCGCCAGAGGTTCAGCGCCAGGAAATGGCGGCAACGGCTGTGTTGGCACCGGCCGCTGCGCCCCCGGGTGGAACAGTTGCGCCGCAGCCGTGCGCGGACACGGATCGCATTCAGGCGGCAGCTCAAAGCGTGCGCTCTGGAGGGCAGACCCCGGCGGACTATTTCGAACAGGGGCTTCAGGCGGTTGCCGCTGGCAGCCTGGAGGCCGGGGTGACGGCATTTCGCAAGGCACTCTACCTGGATGACAGCCTGATTATTGTGCAGCTTAATATGGCCGCCGTGCTGGAACGGCTGGGTCGCCAGGAGGATGCCAGGCGGGCCTGTCAGCATGCCTACCGGCTGGCCGCGCGCCAGCCGGCCGAAGCCCTGGTTTCTCTGGTCAATGACGTAACCGCCGCAGACATCATGGCAACAGCGCGCAAACAGATTGCACGTCTGGCAATGCGGAGAGGATAAATGAGCGATAACGCAAAAGACGTGACGGATGCCGGGGAGCCTGCCTGCGCGGGCGCCCGGGAACGGATTGACGCGGATGTGCTGCTGGCAGAACGCAGGTTGCTGGAAGAGCGCGCCAGGGCGCTGGCAGCACCTGTTGTCGAGGTGTCGGAACCCGCTGCCGAGGTGATCACTTTTCACCTCAATGCCCAGGGATATGGCATAGAGGCCCGCTATGTGCATGAGGTCATGTATCTGGACAGGGTTGTGCCATTGCCTGGCCTAAAGGTGCCTTTCGTGGGTATTACCAATTACCACGGTCATATCTTGCCGGTGATTGATCTGCTGACTCTGTTGCAGGCACCGCAGCAAACCGATGTGGCAAAAGCCCGGCACCTGATCGTGCTCGGGGGAAAAAGCGCCGAGCTGGGGATTGTTGCCAGCGCACTGGGGCCGGTCATGCATGTCGCGCCCGGCAGTATCAGGGCTCCAGCGGACGCCAGCAGCGCAGTCCACCTTGTCGGCCTGGTCCCCGGACTGGGTATTCTGGCGGATGGGGAGGCCTTGCTGGCAGATCCGGGTTTATGGACAAATCACAAGCAATTTCACAAGGACGCAGCACCATGACAACGAGTATTTTTTCCGGAGGGAGCCTGCGGGCGAAGCTTGTCGCCATTCTGGGGGTCTTTACCCTGGTGGCGATAGGGCAGGTTGCGGTCAACATGACCCTGATCTCGCAGATGCAGGGCACGGCCTCGTCGGCTCAGTTGTACGGCAAGGGCAGGTACCTGGGGGCGAGTCTGTTATTCATTGTACAAAGCATACAGACGGTGGATGACCTGCAGGTCGAAGCCGCGCAGTTGCAAGATATTGTCCTGCGCATGGATGAGCGTTATCTGTGGTTGCGCCAGGGGCATGCGACCAGGGGGATTCAGGCAACCACTGATCAGGCGGTGCTATCCGAGCTCGGTGAAAGCGAAGGCCAATGGCGCAACGAGATAAAGCCGCGCATCGAAACGATTCTCAACCCGACCTCAAGCGTTGCACTGCAAGATGAAATCAGGGTGCTCAAGCCTCTGGTGCGAGGGCTTATCGGAGAGATAGAGGACTCGGTGGAGGCCTATGAGGAGCTGGCCCAGAAAAATCAGCGCGAGGCCGAGCTTGTGCAGTGGCTGTTTCTGGTGCTCTATATTGTGCTGCTTTGCGGGGTCTTCTGGGTCATGCGGGGGGCCTTCGGAAACCTGAACGCCGCGGCGGGCAATCTGTCGGTCTTTGCGCGCCAGCTCCTGGCCGGCGCCTCGGAGCAGGTGGCCGCGACCCAGGAACAGGCGGCGGCCGTCAGTCAGACCAACAGTACGGCCGAAGAACTGGACCAGACGGCGGCACAGGCCGTTGAGCACAGCCGCAACGTGATGGATCTCTCCAGGCAGGTTTCCGATGTGGGCGACAAGGGGGCCATGCGGGTTGAGGAGGCCATCCAGGCCATGACCCACGTGCAAGAGCAGAGCGAGCGCATCGCGAGCAATATTCTAGCGCTGGCGGAAAAAACCCAGTCGGTGGGCAAGATCATCAGTGTGGTCGGTGATATTGCTGAACAGACGAATATTCTGGCGATCAATGCCGGCATTGAGGCATCCAGAGATCAGGTAGCGGGCTCAGGCTTTTCGGCGGTGGCGCGGGAGATCAAGGATCTGGCCAACCAGTCGCGCAGCGCGACCACCGATGTGCGTCAGATCCTGGGTGAGGTACAGCAGGCGACCAGTTCCACGGTCATGCTGATGGAAGAGGGTTCCAAAAGAGTGGAGCAGGCCATCTCCACGGTCAACAGCAGCCGGGATGTGATCGACAGTCTGCTGCAGGCGGTGCGGGAAAATGCCCGGTCAGCGGCGAAAATCTCCGCCTCAAGCAACCAGCAGGCAATCGGGACGTCGCAGATTCGCCAGGCCATGAACGATATCAATGCGACAACCAACCAGAGCGTTGCTGCGGTAAAACAGGTGGAGGCGACCGCAGGCAAGCTGGACGAGTTGAGTGACCGTCTCAAAACCATGCTCAATGGCTGAGGGCGGGTACCAATGAGTCATCAGGAACTTATTCAGCGCTTGATGAAAACCTTCGTGCTTGAGCTGAGGGAGCATGTGGGCACGCTCAATGAAAATTTGCTGGCGCTGGAGAAGGCGTCAACGGATACCCAGGCTCAGGCGCTGATCAACAGCCTGTTTCGTGCGGCGCACAGCCTCAAGGGCGCTGCGCGCTCGGTGGAGCTGACGTCACTCGAAGCCCTCAGTCATCACATGGAAGAGCTGTTCGTGGCGCTGCGAAATGGCCAGCTGCAACCGAGTCCGGCGCTAACACAGTTGCTGTTTTGTGCGGTTGA
Organism: Marinobacterium sp.; assembly: GCA_041586815.1. GTDB lineage: Bacteria > Pseudomonadota > Gammaproteobacteria > Pseudomonadales > Balneatricaceae > Marinobacterium_A. The sequence goes on from JBFGZM010000018.1 coordinate 19,755, forward strand.
TGCCATTGAGCAGGCTGGCGTGCCGCTGGAGGCGGGTGACTCGCTGCCTGAGAGCCAGTTCCAGGCACTGTGTGACAGTCTGGTTCAGGCACTGTCGGAACCGCAGGCTGCACAGGCGCAGTGGGAATCGCAGACCGTCGATGCCGGTGTGGCGCCGGCAGCAGGTCATCGGGTTTCGAGCCCGCCGGCCCATTCTGCGCCATCGCCGGGAGGTACTGAGGCCAGGCCTGCCCCGGGGGCAGGTACCGCCGGCCCGTCTGATACAGTCCAGGCAGGCCA